>JALSRW010000263.1 GCA_026984595.1 Alphaproteobacteria bacterium | reverse complement strand
AGGGTGACACCGCCTTTCGGGAACAGCG
The DNA here is from genome assembly GCA_026984595.1 of Alphaproteobacteria bacterium. Taxonomy (GTDB): domain Bacteria; phylum Pseudomonadota; class Alphaproteobacteria; order Geminicoccales; family Geminicoccaceae; genus JALSRW01. Next base: position 1,813 of record JALSRW010000263.1, on the reverse strand, counting down.
CCCGGGCACGCTCCACCAGGAGCCGGCGATCGCGTCCCCGGCTGCGGGCCGAGGCCGTCGCCTCCCCACCATGCGGCCGATAGATCACGAACAGGCCGAACAGGCGCAGATCGGTGGTGAACCGCGGCCCCTTGTCGGCGTCCGCTTCGCGCATGCCCTGGACGATCAGGAGCTGGCCCTCGCGGACCAGCCGGGAAATGGGCGGCTTTTCCGTGGTCCCGGCGGCGAAGCGGGCATCCTTGGCCGTCAGATAGCCGTCCCGACCTTCACCGAAATCGAGAAAGGCGGCGTTGAGCTTGGGTTCGACGCGGGTGACCCGCGCCAGGAACAGCCGGTCGGTCAGCGAATGGTCCGCCTCGGCCTCGTGCAGCTCGACCAGCCGGCCGTCCTCCAGAAGCGCCGCCCGGACACCGAAGGCGCCGGGCTCGAACACCAGTTCCGCGGTCATCGCCGTCGGTATCCGAGGCCCTTGAGCATGTTCACCGTTTCCGCCAGCGGCAGCCCCACCACATTGGTGTAGGAGCCGTAGATCTCGGGGACGAGGGCCGCCGCCAGCCCCTGGATGGCATACCCTCCGGCCTTGCCGCGCCATTCGCCGCTGGCGATGTATTCTTCCGTTTCCTCCCGCGAGAGGCGTTTGAACTTGACCCGGGTCACCACCACCCGTTCGGCAAAGCGCCCGTCCCAGCGCAGCAAATGGACGCCGCCGAACACCCGGTGCCGGCGGCCCGAGAGCAGTGCGAGGCATGCCCGGGCCTCGGCCTCGCGTTCGGTCTTGGGCAGGATGCGCCGGCCGCAGGCGACCACCGTGTCGGCCGCCAGCAGATACCAGTTCTCGCCTTCGAGGGTGGATGCCACCGTTCGCGCCTTGAGACGCGCGAGGCGCAACGCGTACTGGCGCGGCAGCTCGCGCCGCTGCGGCGTCTCGTCGACCGCAGGAGCGATGACCCGATCGGGCGGATAGGCGATCTGCCGGAGAAGGGCGAGACGACGCGGCGAGGAAGAAGCGAGAATGAAGCGGGCGCTTCCGTTCGTCACTTGAACCGATAGGTGATGCGGCCGCGCTTGAGATCGTAGGGGGTCATCTCCACCAGAACCCGATCGCCGGTGAGCACGCGGATCCGGTTCTTGCGCATCCGTCCCGATGTGTGCGCCAGAATTTCGTGGTCGTTGTCGAGTTTGACGCGGAACATCGCGTTGGGCAGCACTTCCGTGACGGTCCCCTGAAACTCGATGAGATCCTCTTTCGCCATTCCTCCATCCTTGCTGTCGATCCGAGGCGTTTCCGCCTCTCCAATGGTCTTCCCCCGTGCCCCGGTCAAGGGGCCAGGGAAGAAGGCCGGGCAGCGGTGGGAGCTCGTGACCGGCGGGCCACTTATCCACCGCCTCCACGAGAACATCCACAGAACGTGCATGCACTTATGCGGAACGTTTTACATTCCTGTAATGAATGCGTTCGGCCGAGCCCCACCCAGCAGCCGTTTTCGCCCGCAGAGTCGCAAGGCCGCGGCCGCGATCCGTCCGGCCGCCAGCATCTCCTGCGCACGGCGCGCACCGGCATCGAGCGCGGCTTCCACCGCCTCCGGCTCCAGCGGTCCGACCGCAACGGTGACCGGCCGCTCGCCGAGATCGCTGTCCGGATCCAGCTCCGAGGCGGGCTTGCGGACAATGGCCGGGTGCTCGAGATCGACGGCATTGGCGATCAGGGTGGCCGCGACATCGGCCGCCGCCGCATCCGCGGCCAGCACGGTGACCGCGTCGGCGATGCCGAGGGTGAAGGAGCGCCCGCCCCGGCCGGAGGTGGCGATCCCCC
>JALSRW010000262.1 GCA_026984595.1 Alphaproteobacteria bacterium | reverse complement strand
CAGTATCCGGACATCGAGAGCGCGGTGGAGGCCGATCTCGCCCAGCTCCGCCTCGTCTTCGCGATCTACAAGCGCTACGATTCGGCGATCGACACCGCCCGGATCTACGAAGAGATCTGCGCCCGGCTGCGGGAGGAGATCGACTACCGGCGGGAGGCCCGCCATCTGCGGCTCTATGCCGAGATGCTGGCGGAGGAGCCCGAGGTTCATGTGCCGGTGCCGGTGGATCGGCTCTGCACCGCGCGTCTGCTGACCATGAGCTGGCTCGAGGGACGGCCGCTGCTCGAGTTCCGCGATGCCCCGCAGGAGGTGCGCAACGCCTTGGCGCTTAGGATGTTCCGGGCCTGGTACATCCCCTTCTATCGCTTCGGGGTGATCCACGGCGACCCGCATCTCGGCAACTACACGGTGCGCGAGGATCTCCATCTCAATCTGATGGATTTCGGTTGCGTGCGCATCTTCGAGCCGAGCTTCGTAGGGGCGGTGATCGATCTCTACTGGGCGCTGGTGCGGGGCGATCGCGATCTCGCGGTGCATGCCTACGAGACCTGGGGCTTCACCAACCTCACCGGCGAGGTGATCGACATCCTCAACGAATGGGCGGCCTATCTCTACGGGCCGCTGATGGAGGACCGGCCGCGTCTGATCGACGAGAGCCGCAGCTCGCGGGAGGGACGCCGGGTGGCGATCCGGGTCCATCGCCGGCTGCGCGAGGCGGGCGGCGTGATGCCGCCCCGGGAGTTCGTGTTCATGGACCGCGCCGCGATCGGTCTCGGCGCGGTGTTCCTGCATCTCTCGGCGCAGGTCAACTGGCATCGCCTGTTCTTGGAACTGATCGAGGGCTTCGACCTCGAGGAACTGGCCCGTCGCCAGAAGGAAGCCCTCACCCGCCACGGGCTGGAGCCCGCCGCCTGAAACCGCGGACTCATTCCGACAGCGGCGGCAGCAGTGCCTTGACCGCCGGCGAATGGATCACTTCGCCGCTGGCCACATAGGCCTCGTGATTGCGCTCGATGCGGGTCGGATCGTACAGATAGTTGACCAGGATGCCGTGGCTCTCGGCCAGACCCTTGGGCGAGGTATCGGCCAGCCAATTGATCCGTTCCAGCCGGGCACCGTTGTGGAGATGGAACCGCGCCACCGGATCGCGCGGCCGCCCCCGCTCCCGTACCCGCACCAGATAATGGGCACAGAGACGCAGAAGCGGCGTCTTCAGCGCCTCCGCCTTCTCCGGATCGTGGTGCCAGTCCGGATCGGCGAGAGCGGCGAGCGCCTTCCGCTCGTTCTCGCCGATCACCGGATCGCCCTGTTCCAGCGCTTCCGCCAGCCAGGCGGCGAAACCGGGCACCGGCGAGAGGGTCGCGAACTGGCGCAGATGCGGAAGCTCGCGCTGCAGATCGGCGACCACCAGCTTGATCAGGAAGTTGCCGAGGGTGACACCCCGCAATCCCTCGTGGCAGTTGTTGATCGAGTAGAAGATGGCGGTGTCCGCGTCCTTCGGCGGAAACAGCGGTGCCGCCTCGTCGAGGAGCGGCTGTACCCGGTCGGCGATGCCCTTGACCAGCGCCACCTCGACGAAGATCAGCGGCTCGTCGGGCCATGCCGGATGGAAGAAAGCGAAGCAGCGGCGATCCTCGGCCAGCCGCCGACGCAACGCCTCGAGGGCGGGAATGCGGTGCACCTTCTCGTAATGGACGATCTTTTCCAGAAGGGCCGCGGGGCTGTTCCAGTCGATGCGGGTGAGGCTCAGGAAACCCGGGTTGAACCAGCTCGAAAGCAGGCGGTGGAGGTCGGAATCGACGGCCCGGAGCTCGGGATGGGCGCGGATATGACCCATCAGCTCGGCCCGCAACTCCACCAGCCGGCGGGTTCCCTGCGGTGCCATGTTCATCCGCCGGAACAGCTCCTGCCGCGGTGCTTCGGTGGCCCGGTGCAGGACCCGCAGCCGCTCGGCATCGGTATGCTCCAGATAGGCCTCGATGGCCTCGGCGATCGCTCCCGGATCAGGTCCGAATTCCTCCAGCAAGGCGAAGAAGAAGCGCAGCCGGGCCTCGCCGTCCATCGCCAGATAGGCCTCCACGACTTCGCGGGCCAGCGCCGTGCCCGAGGCCTCGCCGCGGGTGGAAAGCAGATCCCGGCAGAGCGCGACGATGTCGCGACGGCGGTTGCTCCGCAGACGCAGCAGATCGCGCCCGGCATCGGCGATGGAGATCAGGAACTGGTTGACGAGGCTCGCGCGCATGGGTCCGATCTCTGGCTTCCGGGCCACGGCCCTTTCCATAAGGCGAGGCGGCGGAGCCGACAATGCGCCCTTCGTCACGTGGCGCACCGATCCTCCCGGAGTGCGGCCTCCAGCCGTTCGAGAAGCGGGATCTGGCTCTCGCGGATCTTGCGCCGGGCGGTGGCGAGATCGAACCACGCCCCCCGGTCGACCTCGGGAAAGCGGGCCGTCCGTGCCGATCCGGGCGGCCATTCCATCTCGAACAGATTGCTCTGGAGCGCGGCCGGATCGCAATCGCCGGAAAACGCCCAGGCCTCCACCAGCTTGCCGCCCTTCTGGCGGATCGCCCCCAGCGGCAGAAACGGACCCCGCGCCGTAAAGCCGGTTTCCTCGCGGAATTCGCGGATGGCGGCGGCCAGCGGATCCTCGCCCGGCTCGAGCTCGCCCTTGGGGATCGACCACACCCCCTCGTCGCGCTGGGCGAAGAAGGGGCCGCCCGGATGCACCAGGAACACCTCCGGCCGGCCGTCGCGGAGACGGTACATGAGAAGTCCGGCGCTGCGTTTCGGCGCCCCCCTCATGGCCTTCGGTCGAGCGTCGCGGGGGTACGGTATTCGAGCAGCCGTCCGGTGTGCACCGCGATGTCCCGCCAGTCCTCCGCGGCGAAGCCGATGCGGGCGAGCGCCGCGGTGGGGGAACTTC
>JALSRW010000261.1 GCA_026984595.1 Alphaproteobacteria bacterium | reverse complement strand
GACACGGAAGATGGCGGTCATGACCGGCCCTCCTCGACGCCGCGGCGGATGGCCTCGATCCCTTCGCGCACCGCCTGCTGCAGGAGCCAGACATCGCCGTGGTAGCAGACGAGATCGTAGCCGCTCCTCGCGAAGGCGACGCCGCTTTCGACATCGATGACCATCCGTCCGAGATGCTTGCCGTGCCGTTCGGCCGCGCGCTCGACCTCGGCAACCGCGGCGAGGAAATCGGGGTGATCGAACCGGCCGGGCAGACCGAGATCGCAGCTCAGATCGAAATGGCCGATCCACAGCACATCGACCCCCGGGGTGGCGGCGATGGCCTCGACTTCGGCGACGCCGCTCCTCGTTTCGATCAGGGCCACCAGCACGCTTCGCCGGTTGGCGGCGGCGAGCTTTTCCAGGACCGGCCCGAGACGGTAGTTGTCGTGGGCGATGGCCAGGGCCACGCCGCGGCATCCGTCGGGGGTGTACTTCATCGCATCCAGCACGCTCCGCGCTTCCTCGGCCGAGCCCAGCATCGGTGCGACGATGCCTTCGGCGCCGCTGTCCATGGCCCGGGCGATCAGATCCGGATGTTTCGCCGGCACCCGCACGAAGGCCGGGAGTCCGGCGGCCTCGAAGAAGCGCAGCGCGTTCTTCAGGGTCTCGAAGCCGAAGGCCGAATGTTCCATGTCGAAGAAAACGAACTGGCAGCCGGCATTGGCGAGGATGTGGCCGATCCCGGGAGTGACGAATTCGCCCACATAGTGGCCGAGGCGCGGCGCCGGGGCGGCGAGCATCTCGCGAAGGCCGGTCACGACGGAGCTCCCTGCTGGGCACGACAGATTTCGACGACGCTCTCCTTTACCGCCTCGGGCGCGAACACCCGCTCCAGCCAGCCCTCGCGGAAGATGGTCCGCTTCGCCGTTTCGATGGCCAAAAGCGCGCCGTCGGAGAAACGGCCGGGGAACACCTCGAACAGGATGGCCAGCTCGATCGACAGATGGCCGAGCATGAAGTCCATCGCCGCGGCGCGCGGCACGCCGCGGCGGATCGCCTCCTCGGTGGCCTCGCGAAGGGCGGTCACCAGCGTCGCCCCGACCGTCTCGGAAAGCGCGGGCTCGAGAATGGCCATGTGCTCGACCGCAACCCGATGGGCGCGGGAAACCGGACGGAACATGCAGCGCGCCAGCTCCTCGCCCCGGGCGTAAACTTCCTCCGGTCCCTGGGCGAGGGCACAGACGATCGCCTGTGCCGCCGCTTCGCCGCCGAAGAAATCCCGCTGCGCGGCCTCGCTCGCCTCCTGCCGGAACAGCGGCGGATGGCAGGGATGGGTCACGAAATAGCCGATGTCGGGACGTTGCGGCAGCTCGCCGGCCCAGGGCGCCGCGGCATCGAGGATGACGACGAGGGTGCCGGGCCGGAGCTCGGCCACGCATTCCCGCAGCACGGTTCCGATCCGCGCATCGGGAACCGCCAGCACCAGGAAGTCCGCATCGGCGAGGGCCTGCTCGCGCGGGACACAGCGAATGCCGAGCTCCCGCTCGAGACGTGCACGGCCCTCGGCCGACACCTCGACATGGGACACGGCATAGGGGGTGCCACGGAGATTTCGGGCGAGGCGGAAGCCCATCTTGCCGCCGGCCCCCAGAAGCGCGATCTTGTGCATGCCTCCCCTTTCAACCATCGGGTTACCGTTTGCCGCCCGCCTTTGCGAGCGCGAAGTAGTCGGGACCGCCGACCTGGCCGCCCTTGAGCACGAGCTCCAGCCCGTCCCGCTTCGGGTCGTCGCTCCAGGCGCGGCACAGCGGCGAGCCGGGCGCCAGGGGCAGGAGTGCGGTGAGTGCGAAGATCCCGAGACGGGCGGCGGCGTGGCCCGATGTGTCGCCGCCGCAGATCACCAGCCGCCGGAGGTCGGTTGCGGCCAGCACCGCGGCCGCGATCTCGCCGAGGGCGGCGCCGATGCACGCCCGCGCCCGTTCCGCATCGAAGCCCCGCCGTGCCACCTCCTGGTCGAAGGCGGCGATGGCCGGATCTTCCGGTCCGCAGGCGGTGTAGAGAACGACATCGCGCCCCTGCGAAAGCAGTCTGCGGGCACGCGCCGCCTGCCGTGCCACCTGCCCCGGCACCTCCGTCTCGTCCAGCAGCCGCCGCGGATCGAGACGCAGGCCGACCGCTCCGGCCGCCTCGAAGCTGCGGATCTGGGCGGCGGTGGTCGGCGCGCAGCTTCCCGAAAGCACCAGCAGGCGATCCACCGGAGGGCGGGGCCGGGGCGAGGGCGGGGGGTCGAGCATGCCGCATGCCCGCCAATGCGCCACCAGCGCATATTGGAGACCCGAGGAAGAGACGGTGAAGATCCCCCGGCCGCGGTTCTCCCATACCAGCCGGCCGGCTTCGCGCAGGGTCTCCTCGTCGATGACGTCGAGGAGCTGGGCGGCGATGCCTCGTTCGAGCAGCTTCTCGCGCAGCTTCGCGGCCGCGCCGCGTTTCATGGCGACCAGATCGATCAGCCCGATCGGCAGGGTGGTCTGGGCGGCGAGATGGCGGCGCAGATCGGCCTCGCGCATCGGTGTCGCCGGATGCCGGGCCATGGTGGGATGGCGGTCGAGGCGGTGGTGCTCGCCCTCGAACACGGCGAACAGATTGGCGAAGGCCTGATAGCGGCCGAGCCGGGGCGCGCCCACCAGGATCGGCGACCAGCTCTCCGGCCGCAGCGCGCGACCGATTTCCAGCGCGGTGCCGATGGAGCCGATGCCCGGCGAGGAATCGAAGGTGGAGCAGACCTTGTACTGCAGGATCGGAGCACCCGAGGCATGGAGTGCTCCGAGGGTGTGCGGAAGGTTGGCCCGCATCCAGGCCGGCGAGCGGCTGCGGGCGGTGCCGGCGATGCCGATGCCGCGATGGTCGGCGAACCGGGCACGCTGGCGTTCGCTGGGCGGGTCG
>JALSRW010000260.1 GCA_026984595.1 Alphaproteobacteria bacterium | reverse complement strand
CGGCCTGCTGCGCGTGCAGCGCGCCCGGGACGCGGTGATGGCGGCGCGCATGGCCGATTTCGACGGGCCGGGACGGGTCGTGCTGATCACCGGCAGCGGGCATGCCCGGAAGGACTGGGGGGTACCCTTCTATCTGCGCCGACTGGCGCCGCAGAAGCGTATTCTCAGCCTCTCCTTCCTGGAGATGGCGCCCGGCGCGAAGGTGAAGCTGAAGGCACTGCCCTACGATCTGGTGTGGCTCACCGCGGCACGCGAGCGGGACCGGCCCGACCCCTGTGATGCGATTGGTCCGCCCACCGCCGGCAACGCCGGGGAGTGGTGAGGGCGAAGGCCGGAGGCTCCCGCTTTGCGCATGACGGATGCGGATTGCGCCCTATATTGGGAGGGCGCCGGCTCGCGCGAGCGGGCAAAGAAACGACATCGACGGCGATGAGCGAGATTTCCGGAGCCGGCCGGGTGAGCAGGTACGTGGTTCCGTTGCTGCTGCTGACGGGGGCCACCATCGTCGCGGCCCTGCTGGTGCTCGCGCGCCCGGTGGTGGAAGCACAGCCGCGCCGCGAGAAGGTCTGGGCGGTGCGCGTGACCACCGTGGAGCCGCAAAGCCGCCAGCCGCGGATCCGGCATTTCGGCCGGATCGTCGCCAGCCGCCGGGTGCCGCTCGACATGCGGGTGGGCGGCCGTGTCACCTGGATCTCGCCGCGGCTGATCGAAGGGGCGAGGGTGACCGCCGGGGAAGTCCTGGTCCGGGTCGATCCCTTCGATTATCGCATCGCCCTGCGCGAGGCGCGAGCGCAGCTCGAGGAGGCGCGGGCGCGACTCGCCGAGCTCGAGGCGGAGCTGGCGGCGGCCCGCGACCTGGAAAGGCTGATCGTCGAGCAGGTGGCGGTGGCCGAGCGCGAGGTCGAACGCCAGAAGAAGCTGCGCGGACGCAAGGTGGCGACCGAGAAGGCGCTCGATGCGGCACGGCTGCAGCTCGCATTGCGCCGGGTGACCCTGCGCGAGAACCAGCGCCGGCAGAGCACCCTCGAGCAGCGGGTCGCCCAGCAGCGGGCGGTGATCGAACGCCTGCGGGCGGCAGTGGAACGGGCCCGCCGCGATCTCGCCGAAACCGAGCTGAAGGCGCCCTTCGATGCCATCGTCGGCAATGTCGATATCGGCCTCGGGCGCCAGCTCAAGCCCCGGGAGAGGATCGCCGTCCTCTACGATCTGGCCGGGCTGGAGGTCGCCTTCACCCTGACCGATCGCGAGTTCGCCAGGCTGTGGTCGGACGGGCTGCCGGGGCGGGCGATCGAGGCCCGCTGGTACACCGCCACCCGCAGCTTCCGTCTGACCGGCAGGGTTTCGCGGCTGGCCAGCGAGATCGATGCGGCCAGCGGCGGCGTCGAGCTGCGGGCGGTGATCACCGACAATCCCGATGCCGCGCCCCTGCGACCCGGGGCCTTCCTCGAGGTGACGGTGCCGGATCTCGTCTACGAGGGGGTCGTCGCCCTGCCGCGGTCGGCGCTTTACGAGGGAAAGCGCGTCTATGTGGTGGTGGACGGGCGCCTCGAGCCGCGCTCGGTCGAGCGGGTCGGCAGCGACGGCCCGATGGTGCTGGTACGCGGGGCGCTGCTGCCCGGAGAGCGGGTGGTGGTCTCGCGGCTGGCGGAGATCGGCCCGGGCCTGCGGGTGAGGGTGGTCTCTTGAAAGGCCGTGGGCGTGGCGGGCTGCTGGCGCTGTTCGCGCGCCACCCCACCGCCGGCAATCTTCTGATGGTGCTGATGCTGCTGGCCGGGGCGGTGGGGCTGACCAAGCTCAACCGACAGTTCTTTCCCGATTTCGGCATCGATGTGATCAGCATCGGCGTGCGCTGGCCGGGAGCCAGCGCCGAGGATGTCGAGGCCAACATCATCGAAGCCATCGAGCCCGAGGTACGCTATCTCGACGGCGTCAAGCGGGTGGTGGCCACCGCCCGTGAGGGCCGGGCGCTGGTCAATGTCGAATACGAACCCGGCAGCGACATGGAAAAGGCGCTGGCCGAGGTCGAGCAGGCGGTGGCCCAGATCACGACCTTTCCCGAGGAGGCCGAGCGTCCCGAAGTGCGGCGCATCGTCCGCTACGACACCATCGCCCGGCTGGTGCTCTCGGGACCCTTCGAGGAGCGGGCGCTCAAGGCCTTCGCCAAGCGCATCCGTGACCGTCTGCTCGAGCGCGGGGTCGATCGCGTGACCCTGTTCGCGGCCCGCAGCGAGCGCATCCTGGTCGAGCTCGCCCCCCGCACCCTCTACCAGCTCGGCACCGATCTGGATGCGCTGGGCGCGCGCATCGCCCGCAGCTCGCGCGACATTCCTTCGGGCACCGTCGAGGGCTCGCTGGAACGGCGGCCACGGGCGCTCGGGCTCGCCCGCACCGCCGAGCAGGTCGGCGAAATCGAGGCGGTGGCACGCCCCGACGGCCAGCGCCTGACCTTCGCCGACATCGCCCGGGTCCGCGAGGGGTTCGACGAGCACGAGCCCGAGGCGCGGCGCAGCGGCATGCGGGCCATCGAGCTGCACATCCAGCGCTCGCTCAATGCCGATGCCCTGACCGTCAACCGGATCGTTCAGGAGACCCTCGACGAGCTGCGGGCCGAACTGCCGCCCACACTCCGGCTCGAACGCTACGACGTGCTCGCCAACCTCATCCGTGACCGTATCGATCTGCTGCTGCGCAACGGGCTTTCCGGCCTCGTCCTGGTGATCGCCATCCTGTTCCTGTTCCTCAACGCCCGGGTGGCCTTGTGGGTGGCCGCCGGCATCCCGGTCTCGCTGGGGGCGATGCTCGGCATGCTCTGGCTGGGCGGCTACAGCATCAACATGATCAGCCTGTTCGCCATGATCCTGGCGATCGGCATCGTCGTCGACGATGCCATCGTCGTCGGCGAGCATTCCGCCGCGCTGAAGGAACGCGGA
>JALSRW010000259.1 GCA_026984595.1 Alphaproteobacteria bacterium | reverse complement strand
TCTTACCCGAGCCCGAGGGCCCGAGAAGGGTGAGGAATTCGCCCCGCGCCACTTCCAGATTGAGGTTCTTGACCACCAGCGTTTCGCCGTCATAGGTCTTCTGGACGTCGACGAAACGCACGAATCCCCGTTGCCTGTCTTCCATGCTCGACGTTTCCGCCCTTTGCCCGACCTCCCCCGCCGCTCTTGCTACTGACAGCGGACCCGACTGTAAAGCCATCCGGTGGCACCGCGCATCCCGCTGCGGCACCCTCTTCCGCGGGTGCGCCATGCCGTGGTGGCCGTCCTCCCGTGGCCGGCGGCGAGACGTGGAAAAGTTTCCGACAATTTTAACTTTTCTTGTTCCTTCAATGGCTTGATTTTTTTTATGCATCTGTTAACCGTGCAGTGACTTGAGCGCCTCCCGACGAGCTCTCACCAGCGAGTACGAGTTCCGGCCATGCAGATGAACATTCTCCTGGTTCAGCCCGCCGGCTGGAGTCTGCCGTGGCTGACCGCGATTCTCCGGGATGCCGGGCTCGACGCTTATCGCCTGGAGCAAGTGAGCAATCTGCCCCAGGCGATCGAGCGGCTGGTGGATCACGGTGCCGATCTCGTTCTGCTCGATCGGGCGGCGGTCGAGGATGCCGAAAGTGCGCTGCTGCGCCTGCAATGCATCGCACCGGGCACGCCGGTTGTGCCGTTCGCCACGGTGGGTGCCGAAACCCTGCTCGACCGCGAGCTCGTGAGCCGCTGCATCATCCGCATCTGGCGGGCCAGTCAGGACCAACGCCGGCTGGTGCATCGTGCCACCCACGATCGCCTGACCGGGCTGGCCAACCGCTGGCTGCTGGAGGAAAAGGTGGCCGACGCCGTGGCCCGGGCACGCAGGCGCGGCGATCCGGGAGCGCTGGTGTTCCTCGATCTCGACGGATTCAAGGCGATCAACGACCGCTACGGACACGATGCCGGCGATTTCGTGCTGAAGACCATCGGCGACCGGCTGCAGCGGGTGGTCCGGGAAAGTGACACGGTGGCCCGCTTCGGCGGCGACGAGTTCGTGGTGTTGCTCGAGGAAGTGCGCGACGAGCGAAGCGCCGTCAGGGTCGCCCGCAAGCTCGAGGCGGTGATCGCCGAGCCGGTGCCGTTGCCGCACGGTCCGGTGGTCGTCCGGGCGAGCACCGGCCTGTCGCTGTTCCCGAGCCAGGGAACCGATCTCCACGATCTGGTGCGTCGCGCCGACCGACTGATGTACCACAACAAGCTCAGCCGCCGCCTCGACGGCACCGTCGCCTGAGCCCGCCGCGTTTCCGCGACGATCCTTCGCGCCCCGCGCCGCCGCTCGACCACGGCTGCTCGATGCCCGAGGTCGATCGGGCCGTGCGTGGGAGCGGTTCGCACCATGAAATGCCGCAACGCGATCCCATATTGCGAAGGGGCGGCTTCGCGTGGAATGCTGACATCGTGAGCGAACGGCAGACGGATAGCGGCCGGACGGTTCGGCAACTGGTCCGGCGATGCGGGAAAGCGACCCTCGCCACCCTTCTGCGCGAAACCCGGGGGGCGGAACCGACTCCCTATGCCTCACTGGTTCTGGTCGCCGCGGACACCGACGCCAGCCCACTGCTGCTGCTCTCCCGACTCGCGGTCCACACCCGCAATCTCGGCGAAGACCCGCGCGCCGCCCTGCTGTTCGACGGTACCGAGGGCCTGGCGAGCCCACTCGCCGGCGAGCGGGTCACCCTGCTCGGCCCCCTCGAGCCCGTATCCTGCGAACGCATGCGGAGCCGCTATCTGCGCTTTCACCCCGAAGCCGCGCAATACAGCGGCTTCGCCGATTTCGGTCTGTACCGGATGCAGGTTACCCGCGCCCATCTGGTGGCCGGCTTCGGCCGTATCGCCTGGTTGCCGGCGGAAGCGGTGCTGCTGCCTCGGTGCCCCTCCGACGCGCTCGCCGAAGCGGAGGCCGGAATGCTGGTCGAACTCGACCGCGAGCATCTCGACAGTCTCCAGTTGCTGGCCGCGGAATGCGGGGCTCCGGCCGGCGCCTGGCGGCCCATCGGCCTCGACCCCGAGGGTATCGATCTGGCCCGGGACGGCGAGCGGCTCCGCATCACCTTCCCCGAGACGGTCGCCGATATGCGGGGCCTGCGTGCGGCACTGCTGGCGCTGCTGCGCAAGCGACGGCGGCGACCGTCCACGGAACATTCGTCCTGATCGCGGATCGATCACCGAGGAGGATCATCGGAGTGCAATCCCCCAGCATCGATCGCCGGGCGGCCCCGGAAGCATCCCCTGCGCCGCTCGCACCGCACACCAATCCGGTGCCGGCGCGGCTGATCATGGAGGCGGTGCGCGCCGGCGAGGCACAGCTCGATGCCGCCGGTGCACTGGTGGCTCGTACCGGCATCTTCACCGGCCGCTCGCCCGGCGACAAGTTCATCGTCGCCCGGCCCGATCTCGCCGATAGCATCGATTGGGGCGACAACAACCAGCCCCTGGATCCGGTCCGCTTCGAAGCACTGCTGGCACGCGCCCGAGCGTACATGAAGGGGCGCGCCCTCTACCGCCAGGACCTCTTCGCCGGCGCCGATCCGCGCTATCGTCTGCGGCTGCGCATCTGGACCGAGCAGGCCTGGCACGCGCTCTTCGCGCGCAACATGTTCCTGCGGCCGGAACGCGAGGAGCTTGCCGGATTCCGCCCCGACTGGGAGGTTCTCCATCTGCCCGGCTTCCGGGCCGACCCCGGGCGCGACGGAACGCGTTCGGAGACGGTGGTGGCGATCGATTTCGCCACGCACACGGTTCTCATCGGCAATACCCTCTATGCCGGCGAGATCAAGAAATCGATCTTCACCGTGCTCAACTATCTGCTGCCCGAGCGCGGTGTCCTGCCCATGCACTGCTCGGCCAACACGAGCCCCAGTGGTCGGGTGGCCCTGTTCTTCGGCCT
>JALSRW010000258.1 GCA_026984595.1 Alphaproteobacteria bacterium | reverse complement strand
TGGTCGAAGGGCAGGGAAGTGATCGCATCCGCCCCGGCGAGCGCGGCGGCGAGGGTGGCCGCCGTCACCCGCAGCATGTTGCTCCAGGGATCGAAGCGGGTCATCACCCGGGGTGCGGTCACCGCATGCAGGAACGGCGGCACCTTCTCGATGCCGCTGTGGCGCATCACCTGCGCCCAGAGCCGACGGGCCGCCCGGAGCTTGGCGGCCGTCGCGAAGATGTCGGGATCCGCGGCCAGCCGCAGACCGGTGCGGCGGGCCGCCTCCGCGGCGGTGATGCCGGCTTCGGTCAGCAGCCGCAGATAGGTGATCGCGGTGGCGAGGGTGGCCGCCAGCTCCTGGGCGTCGGAGGCGCCGGCATCGTGCCAGGGCAGGCCCGAGGCCCAGAGCCATCGGCCCTCGCCGGAACGTTCGGCGAGACGCGGTGCGAGCTCGGCCATCGCCGCGAGTGCAGCCCCGGGATCGGGATGTTCGCCGGCCGCCGCTGCGCCCAGGGGATCGGCACCGAACACGATCGCCGTCCGGGCGCCGTCCTCGACGGCGAGCAGGAGCTCGGCGATCCGCAGGAAGTCGCCGCCCGGATCGAGAACCAGCGGCGCTCCGGCCTCCGCACAGACGGAAAGGATCGGGGACAGATCGGCCCCTTCCAGCAGCACCACCCCGTCGGGCGCGTCTTCCCCCCGCAGCAGCCGGCGGTCGAGCCGCAGCCAGATCGAACGCACTCCGCGCTGCAGATCCTCGGCGATCTCCGCGGCCGCCATCCGCGGATCGGGATGCCGATGGAGCTGGCGGATATCCCAGCCGTCGGGGAGGTTGCCGGCGGCCCGTCCGCCCCGCAGCCAGGGAAGGGTTCCGGGCAGGCCCTCGCCGGGTACGGCCTGCGCACGGGTGTAGAGAGGCTCTACGGGAATGTCGTCGAGCGTGCGGGAGACCAGGCTCTCGAGATCGCCGCCGCGGAGCGCGCGCACCGCCAGCTCCCGCCACTGCTCGAGGCCGGCGGGAGGGAATTCGCTCGCCAGAGGCAGCGGCGTCTCGGTCATGGCCTGCTCCCTTTTCCGGCATTGAAGCGCCGCTTCTGTCGCATTGCAACAACGGGGCCGCGCTTTGCCGCAGTGGCGTGGGAGGAGCAGAGAAAGGGGAGCAGAGAACAAAGAAGGGGCGGGGACCGCGGTCCCCGCCCGTCACCATGCAGGAGGCGAAATCCGTTCCGGGATCACTCGGCGGCCACCGCCGGTTCCAGACCGAGAGCCGCGGCTACACCCCGCGCATAGGCCGGATCGGCCTTGTGGAAATGACCGAGCTGACGGCGCACGATCTCCTCCGGGACGCCGGCCATGGCCCGCGCCAGATTGGCGAAAAGACGCTGCTGCTGCTCCGCGGTCATCAGCCGGAAGAGATTGCCGGGCTGGGTATAGTCGTCGTTGCCCTGGCGATGGTCGTAGCGGTCGGCATCGCCCGAGATCTTGAGCGGCGGCTCCTTGAAGCGGGGATCCTCGACCGGCCCGCCGAAGCTGTTGGGCTCGTAATTGACCGAGCCGCCACCATTGTCGTCGCAACGCATGCGCCCGTCCCGATGGTAGCTGTGAACCGGGCAGCGCGGCCGGTTGACCGGCAGCAGCTCGTAGTTGACGCCGAGCCGGTAGCGATGGGTGTCCGCATAGGAGAAAATGCGGAACTGCAGCATCTTGTCCGGCGAGAAGCTGATCCCGGGCACGATGTTGGAGGGCGCGAAGGCGGCCTGCTCCACCTCCGCGAAATAGTTCTCGGGATTGCGGTTGAGTTCGAGAATGCCGACCTCGATCAGCGGGTAGTCGCCATGCGGCCAGACCTTGGTCAGATCGAAGGGGTTGTAGGGGGTCTTCTCGGCATCCTCCTCGGGCATGATCTGCACGCAGAAGCGCCACTTCGGGAATTCGCCCCGCTCGATCGAATAGAAGAGGTCGCGCTGATGGCTCTCGCGGTCGCCGCCGATGATCCGGGCCGCCTCCTCGTCGGTGAGGCATTCGATGCCCTGCATGGTCTTGAAGTGGAACTTCACCCAGAAGCGCTCGCCCTCGGCGTTGATGAAGCTGTAGGTATGGGAGCCGTAGCCGTTCATGTGGCGATAGCTCTTGGGCAGGCCGCGATCGGAGAAGAGGATGGTGACCTGGTGCAGGCTCTCCGGCGAGAGCGACCAGAAATCCCACATCGCCGTGTTGCTGCGGAGATTGGTCTTGGGATCGCGCTTCTGGGTGCGGATGAAATCGGGGAACTTGTAGGGATCACGGACGAAGAAGACCGGCGTGTTGTTGCCCACCAGATCCCAGTTGCCCTCCTCGGTATAGAATTTGAGAGCGAAGCCGCGCACGTCGCGTTCCGCATCCGCCGCACCGCGCTCGCCGGCCACCGTGGAAAAGCGCAGCAGACACGGCGTCTGCTTGCCCACCTCGGAGAAGACGGCGGCCTTGGTGTAGCGGCGGATGTCGTTGGTGATGGTCAGCGTGCCGTAGGCGGCCGAACCCTTGGCATGGACCACCCGTTCGGGAATGCGCTCGCGATTGAAATGGGCGTGCTTCTCGAAGAGCTGCCAGTCCTGGACCAGAAGCGGCCCTCTGGGGCCGGCGGTCAGGCTGTTCTGATTGTCGCCGACCGGAATACCGGCGGCGGTGGTCAAGAGCGGGCGTTTCGACATCTGCGTTCCATCTCCTTGGCGTTCCTGCCCGGCCGGGCCACGGGGGCCGGCGGCCCCTCGCGGCTCCATCGGCCGGCATTGGAATCGTTCTAAACTTTCCCGCCCGGATGTAAAATCTATTGTTTGGATCGACGCGATCGAAAACCTCTATCGAACCGCCTCAGCCGCCCTCCAGCGCCCGCCACATCTCGAGATCGCGCTCGTGGGTCCAGATCCGCGGCCAGTCGATGCCCGAGGCCTCGTCATAGGCGCGGCTGACATCG
>JALSRW010000257.1 GCA_026984595.1 Alphaproteobacteria bacterium | reverse complement strand
GTCCATGTTCCTGCCCGGTCAGGGCCAGGCGCAGCGGCCGGTAGAGCTCGCGGCCCCGGCGGCCGGTGCTCCGGGCCAGTTCCTTCAGCCAGGCCTGCGCCCGTTCGGCATCGGTGATGCGCTCCGGCAGCAGGGCGGCGGCCCGTTCCAGAAAGGCCGGATCCTCGCGTACCGGGGTCAGCGGCTCGCGGCAGATCCGCCACCAGTCGGCGATCTCCGAAAAGCGCTCGAGATTGGGGCGCACCGCCAGCCAGAAATCCTCCTCGATCCGGTCCAGCCCCATCGCCTCGAGCCGCGGCGCCGCCTCGGCGAAGGACATGGCCCGCAGCATGCGGGCGCTCAACCGCCGGAGCTCGCGCGGATCGAGCCGGGCCGGCGCCCGGCCGTAGGCGGCGAGATCGAAATCCCGGCACAGCGCCGGCACATCATCCTCGATCCCGGCCGGCCGCCCGGTGCCGAGGCGGGCGAGCACGGCCAGGACGGCCCGGGGCTCGACGCCTTTCTCGCGAAGCTCGGCGAGAGAGACGCTGTCGCCGCGCTTGGCCAGCGGCGCGCCGTCGGCCCCCAGCAGCAGGGGCAGATGGGCGAAGGCGGGAGGGCCACCGCCCAGAGCCTCGCACAGCGCGATCTGGACCGCCGTGTTGGTGAGGTGATCCTCGCCCCGGATCACATGGCTGATGGCGAGATCGAGGTCATCGACCGCCGAGGCGAAGATATAGGTCCAGCTCCCGTCGGCGCGACGCACCACCGGATCGCCGATCTCGCCCAGCCGGATCCCGCGCCGGCCGAAGACCAGATCCTCCCAGACGATCTTCCGATCGGGCAGGGCGAAGCGCCAGTGTGGCGCCACCTTTCCCTCGCGCCGCCGCCGCTCCTCCTCCGGCAGTCCGAGGCCGGGGCGGTAGCGGGGCGGACGGCCGGCCCGTCGTGCCGTTTCCCGCAGGGCGGCCAGCTCCTCGGGCGTCTCGTAGCAGGGATAGACCCGCCCGGCTTCCCGCAGCCTCGTGAACGCCGCGGCGTACAGGGTACCGCGTTCGCTCTGCCGGTATTCGCCGTCGCGGTCGAGACCGAGCCAGTCGAGATCCTCGCGGATGGCATCCCGATATTCCGGCCGGCAGCGGCTGCGGTCGGTATCGTCGAAGCGCAACAGATACCGCCCGCCCCGGCAGCGCGCCATCAGCCAGTTGACGACGGCGATGCGCGCGTTGCCGAGATGGAGGCGGCCGGTCGGGCTCGGCGCGAAGCGGACGCACACGGGCATAGGGGCGGGTATCCGAGGAAACGGCCCGAAACCGGTTGCCGGCATCCGCCGGCCGGTCGGGTCGGAAAGCAGTTTCAGTCGGCATAATAGTCGGCCAGCCGGCGCTTTGCCAGCAACCCGTCCCCTTCCCCGTATCGCGCCTGCTCGAGCAGGTCGACCCGCGTCAACACCGCTCCCAGCACCTTGTCGCGGACATCGCGCAGCCGCGCGAAGCCCTGCTCGGCGACGGCGCGGCTGGTGCGCCGCCAGCGCACCACGAACAGGATACGGTCGACGAACGGGGTCAGCAGGCTGGTATCGGCCACCGCCGCCAGCGGCGCGCTGTCGAGAATCACCAGATCGTAATTCTGGCGGGCGACGGTCAACAGATTGTCGATCCCCTTGCGCCCCAGCAGACGACCGGGCCGGCTACGGCGCGGGCTCCCCGGCAGCAGGAACACCTCCGAGGAGGGATCGCGCTTGAGCACTTCGGTCAGCGGCAGGCTGCCCTCGAGAAAATCCGCGAGCCCCGCCGAGGCCTCGAGGCCGACCAGCTCGTGGAGGCGCGGGCGGCGCAGATCGGCATCGATCAGCAGCACCCGCATGCCCTCGAATGCGGCCAGGCGGGCGAGGCTCAGGGCCAGCGTGCTCTTGCCCTCCTCGGGCAGGGTGGAGACCACCAGCAGCGCCTCGCCCCGCTCGGATCGGCGCAGCGTCAGCGTGGCCAGGATCTCCCGCATGGCCTCGGCGAAGCGGGAATGGGGACGGTCCAGCACATAGTCGGCGGGCACGCCGTCGGCCAGCTCGCGCTTCCCGAGCTGCGGCACCGCCGTGAGCGCCGGCACACCCAGTTCCCGGCCCAGCGTGGCGAGGGTGCGGAAGCCCCGGTCCAGACGCTCGAGGAAATAGACCAGGCTCAGGCCGAGGCCGAGAAAGCCGCCGAAGGCCATCGACAGAACGATACGGGGGTCGGGACTGGCCGGCAGGCGGGGCGCGACCGCTTCGGAGATCACCCGGGCATCGGGCTGGGCCATCTCCTCGCGGTCGGAGACCGCCCGCAGCTTGCTGGTGAAGGTCTCGTAGAGGCGACGGCTGAGCTCCACTTCTCGCTCCAGCTCGCGCTTTCGGGTTTCCGCTGCGCGGTAGGCGCTGGCCGCCTTCTTGATCCGGGCGAGCTCGGTCTCGAGACTGCTCTCGCGGGCCCGGGCCTGGCGGAGCTGGGCCTCGAAGCCGGCCAGCATGTCGGCCCGCTCCCGGGCGATCTGCTGCTCGATACCGGCCTTCTCGCGCCGCAGATCGACGATCGCCGGATGCCGTTCGCCGTAGAGGCCGAGCAGTTCCGCCTCGCGCCGGATGAGCTCGGCCTTGAGCTTCTGGAGATCGCGCAGGAGCGGCGTCGCCTTGCCGGCGATCAGCAGCGCATCGGCCATGCCGCCGCTGGCCGCCTTGCGGAGCTGGCGGTACTTGGCCTCCAGCGCCCGCCGCTCGGCGGTGGCCATGATCCGCTGGCGTTCGAGATCGGCCAGGCGGTCGGGTGCCGCCACCAGCGGCGTGCCCGCCTCGGCCGCGTCCTCGCTGCGGAAGGCTGCCAGCTTGCGCTCGGCGTTGCGGAGTTGGGCCTCCAGCGTGCGCAGCCGCTCGTTCAGCCAGGTGGTGGCCCGTTTGGCGGTCTCGAACTTGGCCTCGAGCAGCCCC
>JALSRW010000256.1 GCA_026984595.1 Alphaproteobacteria bacterium | reverse complement strand
GTCCCGGGCCATGCGCCGCTCCCTAGTACGGGGTCCCGTCGGCGTGCGTGAAGCGACGGCCCGGCAATGCCCGCAGATCGATGCCCGGATAGAAGGCCTCGTCCTCCGGGTGGCGGCTGCCGATCTCCAGATAGACCGCCGGGCGGTCGCCGCGGTTGACGAGGTGATGCCCGTCCGGCCGGCCCTTGGGGAACCCGGCGCACATGCCGGGACGCAGAAGCTGCTCGCCGGCATCGGTGACCAGCACCAGCTCGCCCTCGAGGATGTAGACGAACTCGTCCTCGCGGGTGTGCCAGTGGCGATGGGCCGAGGCCGCGCCCGGCTCCAGCCGCGTCAGGTTGACACCGAAATCCGTGAGCCCCAGCGGGTCGCCGAGCGCCCGCTTGTGGCGTCCGGCGACCATCGCCCGGAACGGCTCCGGATACCCCGTGCCGCTGCGCTCGGCGAGGGTCGCGGGATCGAGGGCGGGCGGTCGAAGTTCGGTCATCTCCTTCTCCTCGTCGGTCTCCTCGGCGGGCCTCGGTGCCCGGCTGGCACCGCCCCCGGCTCGGAGCTATGCTGCACCGGCCAGAAAAGCTGCGGAGTGGCCGGTGCGCAAGTCCAAGATCACCGCCGAGGAATTCCTCGAACTGGCGAGCGAGGGAGTGCCCTATGTCGGCCTGCTCGGTTGCCGGGTGGAGCGGCTGGAGCGCGGCGAGATCGACATCCGCATGCCCTGGCAGGACCTCCTCCGGCGGCCGGGCGGTACCGTCTGCGGGCCGGCGATGATGGCCCTCGCCGATATCGCCCTCTACGGCGTGGTGCTGTCGCTGGTGGGACCGCTGGCGCTGGCGGTGACCACCGACCTCAACGTGCATTTCCTGCGCAAGCCGGCGCCGGGCGACCTCCTCGGCCGCGGCCGGGTGATCAAGCCGGGGCGGAGCCTGGTGGTCGGCCAGGTGTCGATCGAGCGCGAGGCGGATCCGCATCCGGTGGCCCATGCCGTCGGCACCTACATCCTGCCCCCGACCGGCTGAGCCGATGGCCGATGCCGCACAGGGCCTGCGGGCGGTGTTCGGCGAGACGGTCTTCGCCCGCTATGTCGCCGGCAACGCGGTGTCGCTCGTCGGTAGCTGGACACAACGTGTGGCCGTGGGTTGGCTCGCCTGGGAGCTCGAGGGCTCGCCTTTCTGGCTGGGCATCGTCGCCTTCGCCGATCTGTTCCCGACCCTGCTGGTGGGTCCCTTCGGCGGGCTCCTGGCCGACCGCCTCGAACGAAGAGGCATCCTGCTCACCACCCAGAGCCTGCTGGCACTGCAGTCGCTGACCCTGGCGGTCCTCACCCTGACCGGCCGGATGAGCATTTCCGTGCTGGTGGCAACGAACGCGGTGCAGGGGCTGCTGGTGGGCATCAACCAGCCGGCACGCCTGGCCTACATTCCGACCCTGGTGCGCCGCCGGCGGCTGGCTTCCGCGGTCGCCGTCAACAGCGTGGTGTTCAATGTCGCCCGCATCGCCGGACCGGCATTGGGCGGTCTGCTGATCGCCGGCTTCGGCACGGCCGCCGCCTTCTTCGCCAACACCGCGAGCTATCTCGTGTTCATTCTGGCTCTGCTGCGGCTGCCGCTGGCCCGGCAGCCGGTACGGCCCCGGGGCGGCTGGTTCAGCGAACTGCGCGAGGGGATGGCACTGGTGCTGGGGCGCGGAGCGCTGGCGCCGGTCTTCACGATGGTCGTCGCCGCCGGCGTTCTGCTGCGGCCGGTGGCCGAATTCCTGCCGGCCCTGGCGGCCGGTGTGCATGGCGGCGGCGCCGGCGCCTTCGCCCTGCTGACCGCGGCGCTCGGGGGCGGAGCGGTGGGCGGCGGGCTGTGGCTGGCCTCCCGCCCGCCGCAAGACGAACTGTCGGCCCTGTTCGGCGTGCAGCTCGCCGGCGGGGCGGCGCTTCTGCTGCTGCTCGCGAGCCCCGGTCTGTGGTACGCGGTGGCTGCCGCCTTTCTCTGCGGGGCGGCCTTCGCCGGGATCGGGGTCACCGCCCAGAGCCTGCTGCAGAAGCGGGTGCCGGTGGTTTTCCGCGGGCGCGTGCTCGCCCTCTACGGTCTCGCCATGCGCAGCGGTCCGGCGATCGGAGCATTGCTGGCCGGGACCCTCGCCGAGGGGCTCGGCCTGCGCGCCACCCTGGCCGCCGGTGGCCTCCTCGAGCTGCTCCTGCTGGGGTTCCTGCTGCGGCGGCGGCGACAGTTCGGCAGACGCCTCGAAACCCTTGCGCCCGGTACCGATTGAACGTTGACAGCATCGCTGCATCGCCCTAGATGTCGCCGGCACCGACGAGCGGCACGGCTCGTCGTTCGCGTTTCTGTCGGCCAGCGTCACACCGGATCGAGGACGGGATGGCGGCTGGCCGGGCCACAAACCTTGCGGGCAGATACCGTCATGAAGACCTATTCGGCCAAGCCTGCCGACATCGAGCGCGGCTGGTACGTGATCGACGCGGAAGGTCTGGTCCTGGGCCGTCTGGCGGCGTTCATCGCCGACCATCTCCGCGGCAAGCACAAGCCGATCTGGACGCCGCACATGGATTGTGGCGACCATATCATCGTCGTCAACGCCGAGAAGATCGAACTCACCGGCAACAAGCGGCAGCAGAAGGTCTACTACCGGCATACCGGCTATGCGGGCGGCATCAAGGAAGAGCGGGCCGACAAGATCCTCGGCGGCCGCTTTCCCGAGCGGGTGCTGATCAAGGCGGTGGAGCGGATGATCAGCAAGGGACCGCTGCGCAACCGGGTGATGCGCAAGCTCCATGTCTACAAGGGTCCCGAGCATCCCCACCTGGCCCAGAAACCGGAGCCCATCGATTTCGCGGCCCGCAACCGCAAGAACAGTGTCAAGGAGACGGCCGATGGCTGAGACCGAAACCGCCGCCGGCTTCGAGGCTCTGGCCCGGCTCAAGCCCCAGGTTCCGACGGAAACCGA
>JALSRW010000255.1 GCA_026984595.1 Alphaproteobacteria bacterium | reverse complement strand
CGTGGACCAGATCGGCGGCCGAAGGGCCTTCGCCCGCCATTCGCATGTCGAGCGGACCATCCCTGGTGAAGGCGAAGCCCCGCGCGGAATCCTCGAGCTGGAAGGAGGACAGGCCGAGATCGAAGACGATGCCGTCCACCGTCGGGACGCCGGCCCCGACCAGCAGCGTTTCGAGATTGCCGAAGGATCCGGCCAGCATGGTGAAGCGCGGCTCTTCGGCGGCCAGATCGCGCCCGCGCTGGACGGCCTCCGGGTCGCGATCGATGCCGATCACCCGGCTGCCGGCGGCCAGCAGGGCACGACTGTAGCCGCCACCGCCGAAGGTGGCGTCGACCAGGATGCGACCCGGCCGCGGCTCCAGCGCCGCCACCACCTCGGCCAGCATCACCGGAACATGCGTCATGGGCGGCACTTCCATTTTATCCACAGCCCGGTCGGGAAGGACGATCCGCCGCGTCCGGCAGGCGGCCCGAAAGTAGGGAAGGCAGAAAGATGGAATCCATTCGGCAGCGGACGCGTGTCCATATCAAGCACAGATCCGATCTCGCCTCGACGAACGCACATCGGTCCCCGGGCCGAAACGCTAGGGTTTTCAGCACGTGCAAGTAATCGAAGAAAAAGTGACACCGCCGTTCGAAGACGTAGTCACCACGCAGGTCCGATCTCATCACCACAACTTGGCGCGCCCGCCGTGCAACAGGCCAGTTCTCGTGCGAATGCGACGGGAATTTGGTCACCAGCGTTGCGCGTCGGATACACTCTACGGAGGCGCTTCGGGCCGGTCAAGACGGGAGTATTGAGAAATCTCCTCAAAAGCCATTCAATAACGCGTTGAAGGAATGGGAAAAATCATTGTCTAGAACATTTCTGTGGATAAGCCTTGCGTTTCCGTGGAAAGTACGGGGAGAAGAGCATCGGTTCCGGGCGGCCTGTAAGCCGGGTTCTGTGCCTGCACGGGGCAGGTGATGGCCATTCCTCTGGGACATGCGTCGCCGCATGCCTCGCGCGACCAACCCGGGCAGCCGGTCCGGAAATCGACCTGCATCCGAAGATGCGCGCTGCCCCTATTCGGTCTTGCTCCCGGTGGGGTTTGCCGTGCCATCCCCGTTGCCGGGGACGCGGTGCGCTCTTACCGCACCCTTTCACCCTTACCTGCAAACGGGCACGCCCGTTCCGGCAGGCGGTCTGCTCTCTGTGGCACTTTCCCTGGGGTCGCCCCCGCCGGGCATTACCCGGCACCGTATTTCCGTGGAGCCCGGACTTTCCTCCCCCGCCTGTGCGGGAGCGGCCATCCGGCCACCCGGAACCAACCTAGGATTTAGCGCTCCGCGCCCCTTCCGACAAGGCGGCCGCCGCCTCCAACAGACCCATGGTTTCGATGTCCAATACGCCATCCACCCGCTGCTGGCGAAAGCGCCGCTGGAAGGCCCGCAGCAGCATCGGCAGGGGCACCTCGGGCGGGTCCGGGACGTAGCCGATCGCCTGCAGCAGCTCGCGGGCACGGAAGGCATCGACGGCGCGCGGCGGTGCCGTGGCCGGCGCCAGGGCGAGGCCGCGCGCGGCCAGCTCCGACCAGGGAAACAGCTCGCCGGGGTCACGTTTGCGGGCCGGTGCCACGTCGCTGTGACCGACCACCGCGGCGGGGCCGAGGCGATAGCGGTCGAGCAGTTCCTCCAGCAGTGCGCAGAGGCGCCCGATCTGGGGCCGGGGAAACGGCCGGTAGCCCCATTCGTGCCCCGGATTGACGAGTTCGACGCCGATCGACACGGCGTTGACATCGCGGTGATCGAACCAGGCGCTGCGGCCGGCATGCCAGGCGCGACGATCCTCGGCCACCAGCCGCACGATGGTGCCGTCCTCCGCGATCAGATAGTGGCAGCTCACGCCGCTCGTCGGATCGCGCAGGCGGGCCAGGGCCGAGGCCGCATCCCGCATGCCCGTGTAGTGGAGGAGGATCAGGGCGATGGTGGTGCCCGGCGGACGGGGACCGTGGTTGGGCGAGGGCCGGTCGAGGATCGACAAGGTGCTCAGAAACGGTCCAGCAGGCGCTTGTAGTATTCGAGTTCGTAGCGCGGTCGCCGACGCTCGCCCGATCGCCGGTAGAGCTCCTCGAGCACGCCCCGCGCCCGGCCCAGATCGTAATCGCTGGGCAGTTCCACGCCGTCGCTCTGGAAGCCGCCTTCGTTGCGCATCGCCCGCCCCAGCGGATCGCGGCCGCGCCGGCCGAGAAGACCGGGCCGGCCGGCGCCGGGCTGTCGGGCCATCTGCTCGCGGAGCTGTTCGAGCATCGCCTGCCCGCCCTGCTGCATGAACTGAAGCGCCTGCCCCTGCGGTGCGGTGGCCCGGCCGGGAGCACCCTCCTCCAGCGCACGACGCGCCTGCCGCATCTGCAGTTCCGCCTCGCCCAGGCTGCGCGGGATCTCCATGCCGGCTTCACCCAGCCGCCGCATCAGCTCGCCCAGCGCCCGGCGCAGCGCCTCCTGCTCCATCGCCGCCTGCCCCGAGGCCTGGGGACGCATCTCGCCTTCGCCCCGCTGTCCCTGACGGCCGGATCGGGGCGGTGCCCGCCGGGGTGCGGCCTCGCCTTCCCGCATCCGCCGCTGCATCTCGAAACTCCGATCCAGGAGCTGGCGCTGCAGCTCGATCATCCGCTGCAGATCGCCCAGTGCCTGTTCGCCGGGCGTCGGCTGCATGCGGGGTGCGGCCGCCTGCATGTTCTCAAGCATGTTCCGGAGCTCGCTCAGGAGCTCCCGGGCGGCGTCCCGCATGCCACTCTTCATCAGCTCCTCGGCCTTGCGGAGCATCTCCATCAGATCGTCGCGGCGCAGGAGCTGCTCGGGATCGAGCGGCGCCAGTTCGCTCTGCCGAGCGGGCGGGCGCTGCGCCATCTGCTCCATGGCCTGGCGCGCGAGCTCGTCGAGATAGCGATCGAGCGCCGCCTGCAGCTCCCGCATGAGCCGTTCGA
>JALSRW010000254.1 GCA_026984595.1 Alphaproteobacteria bacterium | reverse complement strand
CCTTTCGCTGAAGTAGAAACTCCGTGGCCCTTTTTGGATCCTCGGGTTTCGATGCAGCGGCCGGCCAGAGGCCGGCGTCCTGGAGGAATTGCCGGATGTCGCGGAAGGAGTCGTATCCCAAGCCGTGCGCCACGTGCGGAGAGTCGACGAAAAGCCATTGTTCGAGCTCGGGCGCGATGACCAGGGCGTCGCTCCTGGAGCCCAGGCCGCAGCGCTCGAGACGATCGCGCAGGGATGCTCGGAGATCCGCGGCGGTTCCGTGCGCATGCCCCTCCCAGGCGAAATCCAGACACAGGAGCAGATATGCGTACGCATCCTGTTGCGCCCGCAGCCATTCTGCCCCGTCCTTGTAGCAGCCGGGGTCACGCTGCGAATGGACATGGACATCGAACGCGATCGGGCGGATTCCCAGCGACCGGTTCCGTTTCAATAATTCCCGGAATACCGCCTCCATGTTCTTGTCGGGGACCAGGAGGAGCAGATCCTTCATCCGAGCAGGCCGCTCGCGAACAGGGTGCCGAGGTCGAGTGCGCCGCGCCATTCACGGAGGCGGGGATGCCGGTCTCCCCGCACCACCTGTGTCGCACCGTCCGCGGTCTTGGCGAAACAGAGGAGTTCCGAAGGGCTCGCCGCCGCCAGCAGGACGGGGGAGTGCGTGGCGAGAAGCACCTGCGCCCGGTACACGGAAGAGAGAGACTGGTAGATGCTCTCGAGCGCGCGGGGATGGAGCCCGTTTTCCGGTTCTTCGATCAGGTAGATCCCCTCGGCGGGGGCGTAGGCGAGCAATGTGAGGGCGAGAAAACGGAGGGTTCCGTCGGAGACCGTCCAGGAAGGCGCCTCGAGTTTCGAGCCGTACCGGACGACGAGATACCGATGCCGGTCCTCCTCGCGTTCGCGCGTGAACACCCCCTCGATATCCGGGAGGGCCTCGCGGACATGGTCGAGCCACCGGGCAAATCGAGACGGGTCCCGCTTTTCGAGCTCGTGGACCACCCAGGGGAGATTCGACCCGTCGGGGAGGTACGGTCCGCGACGGATGGAAGGACTCGGCATCCGCAACGCCTCGCCCGACAGGACGAGGCGCTGGATCCGTTCCCGCAGCAAGGATTTGAACCAGGTCGCGGCGGGGAACCGTTCCTCGTCGTCGGGCAGGTTCGCGAGAGCGGATCTGGTGGCCCGGATCCGGAACGGGTTCTGCCACTTCGTCCGTTCATCGTAGAACATGATCCGTTCCGGATCATCGGAGCTTCGCCGGACCACCGCCTTCCAGTCCTTCGGTGCACGATGGCCGCCCGGGATGGTGATCTCCTTGGGAACAGTCGTTCGATCTTCCGGAAACAGATCCGGTTGGCGGGGTCGTACTTTTTCCGGTGGCTTGAGCCAGAGGTTTTCCCGCACGACCCGGAGGCTCGGTTCGACTTCTACACGGATCTCGTAGCGACAGATTCGCCTGCCACCGGTACCGTTCCCGAGCGCGGACACCCGCTCCGCCGGCAGCGTCGCCTCGACCGCCAGCTCGAAATGGCTTTCCCGCTGCATCCAGACGAGGTGACGGGCATCCGAAGCCCGCAGGGGAATGCCGAGCCCGGGATCGCCACCGACCGCGGCTTCGAGGCCGGTGTGCACGAAATCGCCGAGGAAGGCGACGACGTCCAGAAGGTTCGATTTGCCGCTGGCGTTGGGACCGACGAGGATCAGAAATCGGGACAGATCGGCATCCACCCCGTGGAGACTGCGGAAGTGGCGCGCCTGAATCCCGACGACGGTGCCGGCGGGCGCGTCCGATCCGATCTCGTTCGGCGTCGTCCCTTTCTCGTCGCGTACGGAGGTCATGCCGGTTTCTCCCTTCGTCGCGGGGATCGCCGATCGGGACGCCCGATCACCGGCGCGAGAGTACCGTGCCGCTCGCTCCCGGGCAAACCGAACTCCTGCTGCCGCCGTCGAGTGGCCGGCGCAGGGCGCGGGAGCTCAGGCGGCGGGGCGCAGCGCGGTGATGGCGGCGTCGTAGGGCGGGCGGCCGAAGACGGCGGAGCCCGCCACCAGCACATCGGCACCGGCTTCGACCACCAGCGGCGCCGTCTCGGGGGAGATGCCGCCATCCACCTGGATGTGCACCGCACGATCGCCGATCATCGCCCGGATGCGGCGGATCTTCTCCAGCATGGCGGCAATGAAGCGCTGGCCGCCGAAGCCCGGATTGACGGTCATCACCAGCACCAGATCGACCCGGTCCAGCACATAGGCGATCGTGTTTTCCGGGGTGTGGGGGTTGAGCGCCACCCCGGCCTTCACCCCGAGAGCATCGATCGCCTGGAGCGTGCGATCGAGATGGGTGCAGGCCTCGACATGGACGGTGAGACGATCGGCGCCGGCCCGGGCGAAGGCCTCGAGATAGGGATCTGCCGGCTCGATCATCAGATGGGTGTCGAAGCATTTGCCGCTCACCGGCCGGATCGCCTTCACGATCTCCGGCCCGAAGGTGATGTTGGGCACGAAATGCCCGTCCATCACATCGAGATGGATCCAGTCGGCACCCGCCGCCTCCACCGCCGCCACCTCCTCGCCGAGGCGGGCGAAATCGGCCGAGAGGATGGAGGGGGCGATCAGCACCGGTCGGGACATGGCAGGCACTCCTCGCTGGCGGCTCGGACAGGAAGCGGAGGCGGCCGGAGGCCGCGGGTCAGCGCCGCGCCGTGCCGCTCTCTTCCGGCCGGTAGACGACGAAGGCGAGACCCTGGGTCTGGCGGATGTTGTCGTAGCCGATCAGCCGCACCAGGCAATGGGGATGGGCGGCGCGGCAGGCCTCGAGTTCGCCGAGCACCGCCTCCGCGTCGGTGATCCCGAACAGCGGCAGCTTCCACATGTACCAGTAGTCGCTGCCGGCACGTTCGGGCTCGACATATTCGACGGCGCAGGTCCAGCCCCGGCCGATCACGTAGCGGAGCTGGTCGCGGATCTGTTCCGG
>JALSRW010000253.1 GCA_026984595.1 Alphaproteobacteria bacterium | reverse complement strand
CGCAGCGACGGCGGAGGCGGAAGATCCCCGCGAGCCGGTGCCCGCCGAACCGGCGGAGCAGAGTGCGCTGGAGGCTCTGCCCATCGATCCCGTCCGCCTCGAGCTCGGCTACGGGCTGCTGGCGCTCATCGGCGAGGGCCAGGCGGCCCAGCTTCCGGACCAGATCAAGGCGCTGCGTCGCCAGCTCGCGAGCGAACTCGGCTTTCTCATGCCGCCGGTACGCATCCAGGACAATATCCAGCTTCCGGCCAATACCTATCTGGTGCGCATCAAGGAGCTGGAAGCGGGCCGCGGCGAGGTTCGCCCGGCCATGCTGCTGGTGATGGATCCCAAGGGCGAACCGGTCGAGCTTCCCGGTGAGGAAACCACCGAACCGACCTTCGGCCTGGCCGCGAAATGGGTGAGCCCCCGACACCGCGACGAGGCTCTCTTGCGCGGATACACGGTGGTGGATCCGGCTACCGTGGTGACCACCCACCTGACCGAGATCGTCAAGGACAATCTCGCCGAACTGCTGACCTTCGCCGAAACCCAGAAACTGCTCGACAGCCTCGGCGAGGAATACCGGAAACTGCTGACCGATCTGGTACCGGCCCGAATCAGCGCCACCGGCATCCAGCGGGTCCTCCAGGCGCTGCTCGCCGAACGGGTCTCCATCCGCGACCTGCCGCTCATCCTCGAGGCCATCGGCGAGGCGGTCGGCCACACCCAGAACATCCTGTTCATCACCGAACATGTACGCGCCCGTCTCGCCCGGCAGATCAGCCATGCCTGCACCGGCCCCGGCGGCTACATCCCGATTCTGACGCTCTCGCCCGAATGGGAGGAGCGGTTCCACGGTGCGTTGGCGGGCGAGGGCGAGGAGAGGGTGCTGAACATGGCACCGGCCCAGCTCCAGGAGTTCATCGCCCGCCTGCGCGACGCCTTCGAGAGGGTGGCGATGCAGGGCGAGTTGCCGGTGCTCGTTACCTCGCCGGGCGTGCGTCCCTATGTACGGTCGGTGGTCGAGCGGTTCCGGCCGAGTGCGGTGGTGCTCTCGCAGAACGAGATCCATCCCAAGGCCAAGATCCGCACGCTGGGCTCGGTATAGGTGATGCGGCTGCGGGTCTTCGAGGCGCCCACCAGCCAGCAGGCATTGGCCCGCATGCGCGAGGCGCTGGGGCCGGACGCCATCGTCGTCGCCAGCCGCGACGTCGAGGGCGGGGTGTGCATCACCGCTGCGGTCGAGACCCACGATCCCGATCTGCGGGACATGTTGCGGCCGGCCGCCGGGCACGCGGTGACGGCGCGGATCGAGGAGGCTCTGGCCGGGCATGCCACCCCGCGGGAGCTGATCGACCGTCTGTTGGAAGGGGTCCGCGAGAGCGGTCTGGAGGATGCCCAACTCGCCCTCGCCCATGCCCTCGGTGGCCTCGCTCGAAAGGCCGCGCAGGCGGAGACGGTCCCGGACCGGGTGGCCCTGCTCGGCCCCTGTGGCGGTGGCAAGACAGCGGCCGTGGCCAAGCTCGCGGCGGCGGCGAGGCTGGCCGGCCGCCGGCCGCGCGTGGCCAGTCTGGATACCGGACGGGCCGGTGGGGTCGCCCGCCTGCAATCCCTGCTCGAGCCACTCGGGCTGACCGTGGAGCGTTGCGACGCCCCCGAGAAGCTGGGCGACCCCGAGATCGTCGATACCGGCGGTATCAATCCTTTCCGCGGCCGCGATCTGGCGGCCGTCGCCGAACTGCTGCGGCAGCTTCGCCATGATCCGGTACTGGTTCTTCCGGCCGGGCTGGAGGCCGCCGACAGCGGGGAGATCGCGGCCAATTTCGCTGCCCTGGGAGTGAGACGAATGATCGTCAGCAAACTCGACATGGCTCGCCGGCTGGGCGGTGTCCTCGCCGCCATGGAGGCCGGTCTGCGGCTCTGGCGGGTGAGCATCGGCCCGGCCGTCGGCAGCGCATTGCTGCCGCTGACGCCGGCCTCGCTGGCAAGGCTGCTGCTGGGCGACCCGCAGAGTCCCGGGGAGGCTGCGCAATGAGCGGGATGCTGGCGATCGCCTCGGGCAAGGGCGGTGTGGGCAAGACCTTTCTCGCCGCCAGCCTGGGGCATGCCATGGCCCGCCGCGGCCGCAAGGTGCTCGTGTTCGACGGCGATCTCGGCCTCGCCAATCTCGATATCCAACTCGGCGTTGCCGCCGACAACGATCTCGGCGCGGTCGTCGCGGGCCGCACGGCGCTGGCCGACGCGGTGGTCCGCCATCCGGCCACCGGCACGGATCTGATCGTCGGGCGCTCGGGCTCGGGCGCGCTGGCCGGCCTGCCCGAGGAGCGTCTCGGCCTGTTGTGCCGGAGCCTCGTCGGCCTCGCAGGTCGCTACGACATCACCCTCGTCGACCTCGCTGCCGGGCTCGGAGGAAGCTGCCGGCAGCTCGCCGCCGCTGCCGGCGGGGTCGTGCTGGTGACCACCGACGAACCGACCGCGCTGACCGACGCCTATGCCTTCATCAAGGTGGTCTGCGCGGGACGAATGCCGGTCCGGTTGGTGGTCAACAATGTCGAAGATCGTCGGGCCGGGCGACAGACCCACGAGGTGCTGGCCAAGGCCTGCCGGCGCTTTCTCGGACTGGAACTTCCGCTTCTGGGCCTTTTGCGCCGCGATCCCCGATGCGCCGACGCGATCCGCGCGCAAATGCCGTTTCTTTCGCGCTTTCCCAACAGTGCGCTTGCGCAGGACATCGAGGAGCTGGCCGGCGCGCTGCTGGAAGAGGAACCGCGCGCTCCGGCGATGCGCGCCTGAGCCGAAGGCGCGCCGCGGGCTCGCAGCGAAAGCGCCGGTAGCCGCCTCGCGCCCACGACATGGATGTGGATCCCCGGGCTTTCCGGGAGATCGCGACGGCGCTGCGTTGCAGGCGCGCTGCGACCTCTGCGCCTCGCGCCGCCGGCCCGTTCGTGCGGGCGCTCTCAGCGAACGACTCCGGTGGGTCGGCGGTCG
>JALSRW010000252.1 GCA_026984595.1 Alphaproteobacteria bacterium | reverse complement strand
GTTCGGCGTAGGCCTCCCGCAAGGTACCCTCGAAGCGTTCCTCGAGCCGGGCATAGAGATCGCCGTGATCGGGCGGCTCCAGCTCCCAGGGCTCCTTGGCGCAGGCCTGGGCCAGCTCGAGAATGAGGTCGATCACCGGCTGGAACTGGCTGTGCCCGAACATCACCGCCGAGAGCATGGTCTCCTCGGGCAGCTCGTGGGCCTCGGATTCGACCATCATCACCGCATCACGGGTTCCCGCCACGACCAGATCGAGCTTGCTCTCCTTGAGCCGGTCGATGGCCGGATTGAGAACGAACTCGCCATCGATGTAGCCGACCCGGGCGGCGGCAATGGGGCCGAGGAAGGGGATGCCGCTGATGGTCAGCGCCGCCGAGGTGCCGATCATGGCCACGATATCCGGATCGGTCTCCCCGTCGTGGGCCAGCACCGTGCAGATGATCTGCGTCTCGTTGCGGAACCCGTGGGGAAAGAGCGGTCGGATGGGGCGGTCGATGAGTCGCGAAGTCAGCGTCTCCTTCTCGGAGGGACGCCCCTCCCGCTTGAAGAAGCCGCCCGGGATCTTGCCCGCGGCGAACGCCTTTTCCTGATAGTTGACGGTCAGCGGGAAGAAGTCGATTCCCGCTCGTGGGGTCTTGGAGGCGACGGCCGTGCAGAGCACGACGGTTTCTCCGAGGGTGGCGAGCACGGCGCCGTCGGCCTGACGCGCCAGGCGGCCCGATTCGAGGGACAGCGTCTTGCCGCCCCACTCCATTTCCTTGCGTGTAATCTCGAACATCCTTTTCAGACCTTTGCCTCGGTGAGGCGGGAGCCGCATGCCGCGGCATTTGGCGGGGGAAGCGGGGGCGGACGTCTCGCGCCCGGCCGCGCCGCCCGCCGATGTCAGCGGCGCAGGCCCAACCGCCCGATCAGCTTCTGGTACCGTGCCGCATCCTTGCGGCGCAGATAGTCGAGGAGCCGGCGCCGCTGGCCGACCATCATCAGCAGGCCGCGTCGCGAGGCGAAGTCCTTGCGGTGGGCCTTGAGATGCTCGGTCAGGTTGGTGATGCGCTCGGTCAGGATGGCCACCTGCACTTCGGGCGAGCCGGTGTCGCCCTCGTGGGTGGCGAATTCCTTGATCAAGACTTCCTTGCGTTCGGACGTGATCGACATGGCATTCTCTACTCCCGGCATCGCTGCGTCATCGGGGATGGAAAACCCGCACCGGGCTCAGCTCCACGCCTTCCAGCCGGGCCAGGGCGACCAGTTCGCCACCCTGCATGACCCGCACCGTATCGCCCGTGTCGGCGGCTTCCGGCAGCAGGGCCGGAGCGATGCGGATGGTGCGGCCGGAGCGCATTCTGAGCGCCTGGGGTTCGGTGACGGCGAGCGCCGGGATGCCGGCCAGCGCCGTCGCCACCGGAGTCAGCACCTGGGGCAGCGTCTCGTCCTCGACGATCTGCTCCAGGGCCGAAAGGGAGATGGCGATCTCGAGATCGAAGGGACCGACGGCGAGGCGGCGCAGCTCCTCGATATGGGCGAGACAGCCGAGCGTCTCGCCGAGGTCGCGGGCCAGCGCACGCACATAGGCGCCCTTGCCGCAGGTCACCTCGAACACCGCCGTATCGGGGGAGGGACGTTCCACCAGTTGGAAGGCGTCGATGCGCACCGGGCGCGGTTCGAGTTCCACCGTCTCGCCGCGCCGCGCCAGATCGTAGGCCCGCTCCCCGCCCACCTTGACGGCGGCGAAAATGGGCGGCCGTTGCATGATGGTGCCGGTGAAAGCGGGCAGGGCGGCGAGGATCTCCGCGTCCTCGGGACGGTGCTCGCTGGTGGCGATCACCTGCCCCTCGGCGTCGTCGGTGTCGCGGGCCTCGCCGAAGCGCATCGTGAAGCGATAGCGCTTGGGAGCGTCCATCACATAGGCGACGGTCTTGGTGGCCTCGCCCAGGGCGATCGGCAGGATGCCGGTGGCCAGCGGGTCCAGGGTGCCGCCATGGCCGGCCTTGCGGGCATGGGTCAGCCGTTTCACGACATTGACCACATGGGTCGAGGTCATGCCCTGCGGCTTGTCGATCACCAGCCAGCCGTTGATGCGAAGGCCACCGCGCTTACGACGTGCCATGGGGACCCTCGTCTTCCGGCGCCGTCGGCAGTGCGGCCAGGCTTTCGCGCAGCAGCCGCTCGATCTTCTGCGCCTCGGCGAAGCTCCGGTCGGCGGTAAACGACAGGCGCGGCGCGTATTTGAGATGCATCTCGCGGGCCAGGCGACCGGCCAGCTTCGGCGCCGCCGCCCGCAGCGCCGCCTGCACCGGGGCGCTCAGCTCCGCACCCAGCTCGTTCGCATAGACCGTGGCGTTCCTGAGGTCGCGGCTGACCCGCACCTCGGTCACCGTCACGCTCACCCCTTCGAGGCGCGGATCGTGGATCTCGTTGCGCAGCAGATAGCCGGCGAGCAGATGGCGCATCTGCTCGCCCACCCGAAGCTGGCGCTGGGAAAGCGGCTGCTCGCCGCGACGTCTGGTCATGTGGGGTATCGTTCTCGCCTTCGCGATCTTCCGGTTGCTCCCAAGATAGGGCGCCGGGGACCGTTGTCACCCATCCAGGGTCCGGGTCACTTCCTGCACCTCGAAGGCCTCGATCACATCCCCCTTGCGGATGTCGTTGTAGCCCTCGATGGCGATACCGCATTCGAAGCCCTCGCGCACTTCGCGGACATCCTCCTTGAAGCGCCGGAGGGAGGCGATGGCGCCCTCGTAGACCACGACATTGTCGCGCAGCAGCCGGACCCGCGCGTTGCGCCGGATCACCCCGTCGGTGACCCTGCAGCCCGCCACCCGGCCGACCTTGGTGATGGAGAACACCTCCCGCACCTCGGCATGGCCGAGGATCTGCTCCCGCGCCTCGGGGGCCAGGAGCCCCTCGAGCATCTTCTTCAGATCGTCGAGGAGCTCGTAGATGATCGCGTAGTAGCGGATCTCCACGCCTTCACGACGGGCCGCCTCGCGGGCCGGGGCATTGGCCCGCACGTTGAAACCGATGACCAGCGCCTTGGAGGCATGGGCGAGGGCGATGTCGCTCTCGGTGATGGCACCGACCCCGGCGTACAGGATGCGGACCGCCACCTCCTCGCTCTTGAGCTTTTCGAGGCCGGCGATGATCGCCTCCAGGGAGCCGTGCACATCGGCTTTGACGACCACCGGCAGCTCCTCGATCTCACCCTTCTGGAGCTGGATGAACATCTCCTCGACGGAGGTGCGGGGAGCGGCGGCCAGCCGGTGCTGCTGCTCGCGCAGCTTGCGTGCGCGGTATGCGGCGATTTCGCGTGCCCGCTTGTCGCTTTCCACGGCCACCAGCTTGTCGCCGGCCTCGGGCACGCCGTCGAGGCCGAGCACCTCGACGGGCATCGAGGGGCCGGCCTCCTTGACCTGCCGGCCGTGATCGTCGACCAGCGCCCGCACCCTGCCCCAATGGGCGCCGGCGACGACGATGTCGCCGACATGCAGGGTGCCGTTCTGCACCAGTACCGTGGCCACCGGGCCGCGGCCGCGGTCGAGCTTGGCCTCGATCACCGTGCCATGGGCCTCGCGATCGGGATTGGCCTTGAGCTCCAGCAGTTCCGCCTGGAGCTGGATGGCCTCGATGAGCTGTTCGAGACCCCGCTTCTCGACCGCACTGACCGGGACGCAGAGCACATCGCCGCCGAAATCCTCGGGCACCAGATCGTAATTGAGCAGTTCATTCTTGACCCGCTCGGGATCGGCCTCCGGCTTGTCGATCTTGTTGATGGCGACGATGATCGGGACTCCGGCCGCCTGGGCGTGACGGATGGCCTCCACCGTCTGCGGTTTGACGCCGTCGTCGGCGGCCACCACCAGCACCACGATATCGGTCACCGAAGCGCCGCGGGCGCGCATCGAGGTGAAAGCCTCGTGGCCCGGGGTGTCGATGAAGGTGACCGGCGTGCCGGAGCCGATATCGACCTGATAGGCACCGATATGCTGGGTGATGCCGCCGGCCTCGCGGGCCGCCACGTTGGTCTCGCGCAGGGCATCGAGCAGCGAGGTCTTGCCGTGGTCGACATGGCCCATGACGGTGACCACCGGCGGCCGCGGCCTGAGCGCCTCGGGCGCATCGGGTTCGCCTTCCAGCCCCTCCAGCACATCGGCCTCGCTGACCCGCTTCGGCTGATGGCCGAATTCGACCACCACCAGTTCGGCGGTGTCGGCATCGATGGTCTGGTTGATGGTCGCCATGATGCCGTTGCGCATCAGCGCCCGGACCACATCGGCGCCGCGTACCGCCATCCGGGCGGCGAGCTCCTGCACGGTGATGGTCTCCGGGATCACCACTTCGCGTACGAACTGGCCGGTCTGCTCCTTCTTCTGCTGGCGCTTCTCGCGCTCGCGCTGGCGCCTGAGGGCGGCCAGACTGGGCTGGCGCACCTCCTCCTCGGCCTCGCCATCGGTGGTCAGCACCACCCGCAATGGCCGCTTGCTCTCGCGCGCCTCGGGCTTGCGCAGGCTGGGCCGTCCCGGTTTGCCGCGCTTGCGGCGCTCGGCCAGCTCCTCTTCCTCGAGTTCCTTCTTGGTCTTGGCACGCTTGGGAGCGGCGGGCTTGGCTCCGGCCGCTGGCTGCGGTGCGGCTTCGGGAACGCCGGTGGTCCCCGCGGCCGGCGCCCGGCCGGCCGTGCCTTCCGTCTCGCGACGCTTGGCCTCTTCCTCGGCGAGCAGCTTCTTGGCCATCTCCTCGGCCTTGCGCCGCGCCTCTTCCTCGGCCT
Organism: Alphaproteobacteria bacterium; assembly: GCA_026984595.1. Classification (GTDB taxonomy): domain Bacteria; phylum Pseudomonadota; class Alphaproteobacteria; order Geminicoccales; family Geminicoccaceae; genus JALSRW01. The sequence continues at coordinate 8,860 of JALSRW010000252.1, read as the reverse complement.
TGCGCCGGGCTTCCTCCTCCTCCTTGCGACGAGCGGCGGCCTCCTCCTCGGCCTTGCGCCGCGCCGCTTCCTCGGCGGCCCGCCGGGCCACTTCCTCGGCCCGCCTGCGCGCCTCTTCCTCGACCTTCTTGGCCTCGCTGAGCGCCTTCAGGCGTACCGCCTTCTCTTCCTCGGTGAGGGGCTTGAGCACCACCGTGCGGCGGTCGCTCGCGGTCTTGGCGGCGGCCTGGCCGCGGCCGTGGGTGGTGGTTTCCAGCACTTCCGATTCGGCCGGACGCCGGGCGCCCGCCTCGCCGGCGGTCACCGCCCGTGCGGCACGTCGCCTCTTGACCTCGACCGCCACCGCCTTGCTCCGGCCGTGGCTGAAGCTCTGGCGAATGGTGCCACTCTCGACGGTCTTTTTCAGCTCAAGCCGCGCGGACGGGCGGGACAACCCGATGCGAGTATTCCGATCCTGTCCTTTCGCGTCGCTCATCTGTCTCTCGTTTCCTCGCTTGCGTGTGTTCGTTCGCCGCCGACCGGGGCCGGCCCTTCCGCCTCGTCCGCGATCGCATCCGCCGGCCGCCCGCCGCGCAGGCCCTCGAGCCGGCGTACTTCCACCACCAGTTTCTGCGCGAGCCGGCCCGGCATCACGGCCACATAGACCGCCTCCGGGCGGCCCAGGGCGGCGCCGAGTGCGGCCTTGTCGAAGGCCTCGATGCGCTCGGTGCCGGGCGGCAGATGGAGAAAGCGGCGGCGCGCATTGGCGCTGGCATCCCGGGCCACCAGCAGCACCGCGACCTCGCCGCGGGCGAGCTGCTCGCGGACCTTCTCGAAACCGGCGACCGCCCGACCGGCCCGCCTGGCGAGACCGATCAGTTCCAGACAATGCCGCTCCAAGAGCCGTTCGACTTCCGCGCGCAGCGCCTCGAGATCGACCTTGCGCACCCCGACCCGGGCCAGGCTCCTGCGGGTTCCCGGGGCCAGCAGGACCTCGCGATCGGCACGCAGCCACAGCCCCCGGCCCGGCAGTCGGCCGCGTAGATCCGGCACGAGCTGCCCGTCGGGGCCGACCACGAAACGGATCAGCCTCTCGCGCGGCTCCGATGTGCGACGGGCCAGGCAGCGACGGTGCGGCCCCGTCGGCGCGGTTTCGGGCATGACCGTCACGAGCGCGATGCGACCTCCTCGATTTCTTCGCCGCCGGCGCTTTCGGGCTCGATCCAACCGAGACGCACCCGCGCCTCCATGATCATCCGGCCCGCCGTGGCTTCGTCGAGGCCGGCATCGGGCAGCAGCTCCAGGAGTTCGTCGGCGGCGAGGCCGGCGAAGTCCTCGAGACTCTTGGTGCCCCCGCGCGCCAGCGCCACCACCGAGGCCAGATCGAGCTCCTCGAAGGCCAGCAGATCCTCGGCGACCCCGAGCTGTTCGGCCTCCTCCCGCAACGCTTCGTCACGCGCTTCCAGCCATTCCAGCGCCCGCTCCTTGAGGGCCTGGGCGATCTCCTCGTCGAAGCCCTGGATCGAGGCCAGCTCGGCGAGATCGCTGTAGGCCACATCCTCGATCGAGCCGAAGCCTTCGGCCGCCAGCAACTGGGCGATCATCTCGTCGACGTTGAGATTCTCCATGAAGAGCTGGGTCAGCTCGCGGAACTCGCGGGTGCGCCGCTCGGATTCCTCGCTCTCGGAAATGATGTCGATGTCCCAGCCGGTGAGCTGCGAGGCCAGCCGCACGTTCTGGCCGCGGCGGCCGATGGCGATGTGCTGCTGCTCGTCGGGGACGATCACCTCGATCCGCTTGGCGTCGGGATCGAGCACCACCTTGGTGACCTCGGCCGGGGCCAGGGCATTGACCACGAAGGTGGCGGGATCCGGCGACCAGGGCACGATGTCGATCTTCTCCCCGGCCAGCTCCTGGACCACCGCCTGCACCCGCGAGCCGCGCATGCCGACGCAGGCGCCCACCGGGTCGATGCTGCTGTCCTTGGAATAGACGGCGATCTTGGCGCGCGAACCGGGATCCCGGGCCACCGCCTTGATCTCGATGATGCCGTCGTAGATCTCCGGCACCTCCTGCTCGAACAGCTTAGCGAGGAAGCCCGGATGGGTGCGCGACAGGAAGATCTGCGGGCCGCGGGTCTCGTGGCGCACATCGTAGACGTAGGCGCGGACCCGGTCCTTGGGGCGGAACATCTCCCGCGGAATCATGTCCTCGCGGCGCAGGATGGCCTCGGCACGGCCGAGATCGACCAGGATGTCGCCGCGCTCGATGCGCTTCACTTCGCCGACCACCACCTCCCCGATGCGGTCCTTGTACTCGTTGTACTGGCGCTCCCGCTCGGCCTCGCGGACCCGCTGCACGATCACCTGCTTGGCGCTCTGGGCGGCGATGCGTCCGAGATCGATGGGCGGCAGGGGATCGAGGATGTGGTCGCCGATCTGGGCCGCCGGATTGCGCTGGCGGGCGTCTTCCAGGAGAATCTGCCGGTCGGGATCGGTGATCTCCTCGACCACCTCCAGCTCGCGGTAGAGGCGCAGTTCGCCGGTCTTGCGATCGATCTCGGCGACGATCTCGTGTTCCTGGCCGTATTTGCGGCGGGCGGCCGTCTGGATGGCCTGCTCCATGGCCTGCAGCACCTCTTCGGCGCTGATGCCCTTCTCCTGCGCTACCGCATCGGCGACCCGCAGCAGTTCGGCCCGACTGAGCCCGGCGGTGGTGTCCATAGCCAAAGTCTTGTCCTCACTCCTCGCTCTGCCGCTGGGCCGCCGCCAGCAGGGCCTCGGTGAGGACCAGCTTGGCGCGCTGGATCACGGCAAAGGGTATCACGATCTCCTCTCCCTCGACGACCAGGAGCACATCCTCTCCCCGTACGCCACGGAGCAGCCCACGAAAACGCCGCCTGCCTTCGATCGGCTGCCGCGTCTCCACCCGCGCCTCGTACCCGGCGAAGCGGGCGAAGTCCCCGAGCCGGACCAGCGGCCGGTCGATTCCCGGCGAGCTGACCTCGAGGATGTAGCTGCCGGCAATCGGATCGGCGACATCGAGTACCGCGGAGATGGCGTGGCTGATTTCCGCACAGTCCTCGACGGTCATCACCCGCTGCGGATCGGCGGGCTCGGCCATCACCTGCAGGCGCGGCCGACCACCGCCGAAGAGGCGGACCCGAACCAGTTCGAAACCCAGGCTCTGCAGTGTCGGCTCGATGAGCTCAGCGATCTCGTTGAATGGACGAACCCCTGCTTCAAGTTGCATGCAGCCGCAACGGCGCGGGCCCCGGCCCACACCGCAGCGAACTCCAACGTTCCCGAGTTGCGCTTATATATGCGCCCGCGATCCCCGCGAAGCAAGGGCATACGCCGGCGGAGGGGCTCTGTCTAGAGCCGGCGGAAGCGCAGATGGACGGGCCGCCGCCCCGCCGCCAGGGCCTTGCCTTCGTAACGGGTGGGCGGCTGATCGGCGGGCCGCTGCCGCCAGTCCGCGGCCCGCTCGGCGAGCCAGTCGAGGCGCGGCTCGGCCAGCAGGGCCTCGAGCATCCAGCGGGCATAGCCCGGATCGTCGGTGGCCAGGCGCAGCTCGCCGCCGGGCTCCAGAACCCGGGCGAAGGCGGCCACCGTCTCACGGTTGACGATGCGTCGCTTGTGATGGCGTCGCTTGGGCCAGGGATCGGGGAACAGGACGAACAGCCGTGCGATCGAAGCGTCGGGCAGGGCCGCCAGCAGCAGGCGTGCATCATCGGTGTAGATGCGGACATTGTCCAGCCCCTCGCGGGTGATGCGGGCGAGCAGGGCCGCCACCCCGTTGACGAAGGGCTCGACGCCGATGATGCCGATGTCGGGATGGGCCGCCGCCTGGGCGGCGAGATGCGCACCGTCGCCGAAACCGATTTCCAGCCACAGCGGCCGGCGATCGCCGAACAGACCGACCGGGTCGAGCATCCGCCCTTCCTCCGGTCGGATGGCGAGGCGGGGCAGCAGCTCTTCGAGGAGGCGGCGGCGGGCGGGGCGCAGCCGATGGCCGCTGCGCCGGCCGTAGAGCACCCGACGCCGCGCTACCGGCGGGCTGCCGCCACTGTCCGGGTCGGCGATAGGCGTCGCCTCAGTTGAAGGCGCGGCGGAGCTCGTCGACGAGATCGGTGCGCTCCCAGGAAAAGCCGCCGTCCTCCTCGGGCTCGCGGCCGAAATGGCCGTAGGCGGCGGTGCGCGCATAGAGGGGCCGGTTGAGGCCGAGCCGCTCGCGGATGCCGCGCGGGCTCAGATCGAGATCGGCGAACAGGTCGGCCAGCCGGGTCGGGTCGACCTGCCCGTTCTCGCCCAGATCGACATAGATCGACAGCGGCTTGGAGACGCCGATGGCGTAGGAAAGCTGGATCAGACACTTCCTGGCGAGGCCCGCGGCGACCACGTTCTTGGCCAGATAGCGGGCGGCATAGGCGGCCGAACGGTCGACCTTGGTCGGATCCTTGCCGGAAAAGGCGCCGCCGCCGTGGGGCGCGGCCCCCCCATAGGTGTCGACGATGATCTTGCGGCCCGTCAGCCCGGCATCGCCCTCGGGACCACCGATCACGAACTTGCCGGTGGGGTTGACGTAGAACTCTTCTTCCGGGCACATCCAGCCCTCGGGCAGAACCCGCACGACATGCTCGCGGACGAGCTCCCGCACCCGGCTCTGGCCGACATCGGCGCGATGCTGGGTGGAGACCACCACCGAGGTGGCGCCGACCGGCCTGCCGCCCGCGTAGCGCAGGGTGATCTGGCTCTTGGCATCGGGGCCGAATTCCGGCAGCAGCCCGGCATGGCGGGCATCCGACATGCTCTTGAGAATGCGGTGGGCGTAATAGATCGGGGCCGGCATCAGCGCCGGGGTCTCGTCGCAAGCGTAGCCGAACATGATCCCCTGATCGCCGGCGCCCTCGTCCTTACCGTCGCGGGCATCGACCCCTTGGGCGATGTCCGCCGACTGCTCGTGCAGCAGCACGTCGATCTCCACCGTGCGCCAGTCGAAACCGGGCTGGGTGTAGCCGATGCGACGCACCGCCTCGCGGGCGATGCAGCGGATATGGTCGTGGGTGATGGTCTCGGGACCGCGCACCTCGCCGGCGATGACGATGCGGTTGGTGGTGGCCAGGGTCTCGCAGGCGACCCGGGCGAAGGGATAGGCGCGCAAATAGGCGTCGACCACCTCGTCGGAGATCCGGTCACAGACCTTGTCGGGATGGCCCTCGGCCACCGATTCGCTGGTGAAGACGAAATCCGAAACCGCCATCAGTATGTGTTCTCCCTTGGCATGCGCCAACGGACCCACCATTCCGGGCGGACGGCGCCGGCTGGTCGGGTCGTTCCGGTTCGACGAGGCGCCGGACTTAAAAACGAGGCGGCGGTGAAGGTCAAGTGGAAGGCTTGGCCCCGCCCCCATTCCGGTAGGGTACTTCGGCCAGCGCCTTGGTCAGATCGAACAGCCTCCGCCGCACCAGGGGATCGGGGATCCGGTTGAAGGCCCGCACCAGCTCCAGGGTCTCGCGGCGATCGATGATCCGCGGCTCGGGACGCGGTGCCGTTTCGTGCCGGAACGCCGCCGGCGGCTCGGCCAGGCCCCGGGCCGGGCGCCGCTCCTCCTCGAACCCCTCGAAGAAGTAGCCCACCGGCACCCCGAGCACGCGGCTGAGCTCGTAGAGCCGGCTGGAACCGATGCGGTTGGCGCCGCGCTCGTATTTCTGAATCTGCTGGAAGGTCACTCCCACCAGTTGCGCCAGCCGCTCCTGGCTGAGTCCCATGAGGGCGCGCCGCAGGCGCAACCTCCGGCCGACATGGGCATCGATGGGATGGGGAAGATCCGACATCTGGCTCCAGCGATCGCAGCGGCTCAGCCGGGGCGCCGCGGGTCCACGGCCGGCTGCCCTGTTCGCCGGGAAGTTGTGGCACTTCTCGTGAAAAGATCAACCAGAAGACTGACAAAGCCGACGATCAGCACGCTCAGCCAGGCCAGGGCCGGAAAGCGGGCGATGGGCGGCGGGGCGATGGCCGTCGGCAGGGTGGTGTCGATCACCCCTGTGGTCATCAGGGGAAGCGATGCCCGCACCCGGCCGAAGCCGTCGACCACCGCCGAGATCCCGGTATTGGCGGCGCGCACCAGCGGCAGGCCCGTCTCGGCGGCGCGCATGCGGGCCATGGCGAAATGCTGATAGGGGCCCGAGCTCCTGCCGAACCAGGCGTCGTTGGTGATGTTGATCAGCAGGCGCGCATGATCGCTGCCGTCGGTGGCGCGGCCGGGAAAGGCCGCCTCGTAGCAGATGAGTGGGCTGAAGGGCGGAATCCCGGGAGCGGCCAGGGTGCGTCGGCCGGATCCGGGGCGGAAGTCGACGGTTCCCGCGGTCAGCTTCTTGAAGCCGATCCGGCTCAGCACCGTACGAAACGGCAGGAACTCGCCGAAGGGAACGAGATCCACCTTGTCGTAGCGATCGAGCACCTCGCCGCGGGAATCCAGCAGGTACAGGCTGTTGGTGAGGTCCGGGCGACCGTCGATTTCGGCGTAGCGGTCGGCACCGAATGCCAGATAGGCCCCCTCGGGAATGGCGGAGGCCAGGGCTTCGCGCACTTCCGGCCGATCCACCGCATAGGGCACCGCACTTTCCGGCCAGACCACCAGATCGGGCGGGGGATCGGGCCAGTCCCGCCGGCTCAGGGCGAGATGGCGACGGAACCAGTCGAGCTGCTTGTCGGGGTCCCATTTGTGGTGCTGGGCGATGTTGGCCTGTACCACCCGCACCCGTTTCAGCTCGGCCGGAAGCGGCGCATCGCCGGCCAGCCGCCAGCTCCCCGCCGCCAGCAGGAGAAGCGGGAAGCCGAGCAGGGCGAGAGCGGGGATGCGGCGCTGCGCACCATTCTCCAGCCACATTACCGGGAGCGCTGCGGCGAACACGGTGAGCAGGCCGAGACCGGTGGTGCCGATCCAGGCCACCGGCTGCAGGGTGGCGTCGCTGGCCGCCCAGACCACGGCGATCGGGTTCCAGGGAAAACGCAAGCCCCAGTCGCCCCGCAGCAGTTCGCTGGCCGCCCAGAGCAGGGCGAACAGCGCCGCGTGCAGCGACGGCGAGAGGCCGCGCGTCCAGTGGGTCAGGAGTGCGATCACCGCGGGACCGATGGCCAGGACGCCGACCAGCAGGGCCACCGCCGGCACCGCGAAGACGCCGAACCGTTGGGCATCGGCGAAGAAGGCGATGCCCACCCAGTAGAGCCCGGCCAGGAAGAAGCCGATCCCGAACAGCCAGCCGCGGAGCAGGGCCTGCCGGCCGCTCGTGGCATGGCGGGAAAGATGGAGCAGGAGCGCGAGCCCCACGAGCCCGGGCAGAAAGAACACCGGCGGCAGGGCGGAGGCCAGGAGCAGACCGCCCGCCAACGCCGACCACAGCGGATGCGCGGCGAGGAAGCGGCGCAAGCGCGCCTCGCCCGGAACCGGCGGGCGACTCACGACATCTCTCGCGGCTGTGTCTCGCCTCCGGGCAGAGGACGGATCCGCACCCTCCGGATCCGTCTGGGATCGGCATCGAGGATCTCGAAGGCGATACCGGCGGGGTGCGGAATGACCTCGCCCTTTTCGGGAATCCGATCGATCAGGGCGTAGATCAGACCGCCCAGCGTGTCGACGTCCTCGCGTTCTTCCTCGTCGAGAAGGCTCATGCCGAGATGTTCCTCCAGCTCCTCGAGATCCACCCGGGCGTCGGCCTCGATGGCGCCATCCGGGTGGTCGACCAGCATCGGAGCGCTCGCCTGCTCGTGCTCGTCCTGCAGCTCACCGACGATCTCCTCGCAGATGTCCTCGATGGTCACCAGCCCGTCGGTGCCGCCGAACTCGTCGACGACGATGGCCACGTGCTGGTGGCTGCGGCGCATCTCCAGCAGCAGATCGAGGACACGCATCGAGGGCGGCACCACCAGGACCGGCCGCACGATCTCCTCCAGCGAGAATTCCCTGCCGTTGCCCCAGAACGGCAGCAGATCCTTGACGTGGACGATCCCCGCCACATCGTCGAGGGTGCTCCGATAGACCACCAGACGGCTGTGGCCGGAGCGCTGCATGGCGGCGATCACCTCGGCCAGGGCGGCGCGGATGTCGATGCCGGCGATATCGGCGCGCGGCACCATCACATCGTCGACCCGCAGCTCGCCGAAGGCCACGGCGTTGAGGAGCAGGGTGCGTTCCTCCGGGGGCAGCCGGCCGAGGCTGCGCGATTCCGCTTCCTCGATCATGTCCTCGAGGGCCTCGCGCACATCCTCCTCGTCGCGTCCCGTGAGTTCACGGATTCGTCGCAGCAGCGATTCCATGAAGGAGGGCGCCTGGGTTTCGGCGCCGCGTCTGGGACCGGCCTTCATGGTGTCGGCACCGCGTAGGGATCGGGCAGGCCGAGCCGGGCCAGGATCCGCCGCTCCAGCGCCTCCATCACCAGCGCCTCGGCTTCCCGCTGATGATCGTGGCCGAGCAGATGCAACACTCCGTGCACCAGCAGATGGCCGAGATGGGCCTCGAGCGTCTTGCCCTCCCGTGCCGCCTCCTCCCGCACCGTCTCGAAGGCCAGCAGGACATCGCCGAGCAGAGTCGGCATCGGCGCGGCCAGTGCCGGCCCGAGTTCGGCCGCGCTCAGGGCCGGGAAGGAGAGGACGTTGGTGGGGCGATCCCGGCCGCGGTAGCGGGCATTGAGCGCGCGGATGCGGGCGTCGGCGGCGAGGGTGAGGGAGATCTCGACCTCGGCACGGCGGTCCGGCCATGCCGTCGCCAGCGCCGTCGCCACACAGCGCCGAGAGAAAGCCTCGGGATCCACGAGGGACCGGGACCAGCGGGGATCTTCGATGCGCAGATCGACGATGCAGCTACTGTCGCTTTCCATTCG
>JALSRW010000251.1 GCA_026984595.1 Alphaproteobacteria bacterium | reverse complement strand
CCCTCGATGCGTACCCGCCCCGAGCTCGGCGGTTCCAAGAGACCGGAGATGTGCAGGAGGGTCGATTTGCCCGAGCCCGAAGGACCGGTGAGGGCGGTCAGGGTTCCGGGAGCGATCTGCAGATCGACGCCGCGCAGTACCTCCAGCACCACCTCGCCCTGGCGAAAGCTGCGATGGAGATCGACGAGTTCCAGGGTGGGGACACGGTCGCCCCTGCCGGCGGCCGGCTCATTCATTGCGCAGCGCCTCGACCGGATCGAGCCGGGCCGCCCGCCAGGCCGGGTAGATCGTCGCCAGCAGCGACAGGAGCAGACCCATGAGCACCACGTTCACCACATCGCCGGTTTCCACCTTGGCCGGGAGCTGGGAAAGAAAGCGGATCTCCGCGTTCCACAGCTCGAAGCCGGTGAGGTTCTCGAGAAAGCGGCGGATGGCATCGATATTGAGGGAGAACGCCAGGCCGAGGACGAAGCCGAGGGCGGTGCCGACGACGCCGATGGTGGCGCCGCTGAGGATGAAGATGCGGGTGACGGCGGCACGGGTGGCGCCCATCGTCCGCAGGATGGCGATGTCCCGGCCCTTGCTGCGCACCAGCATGGTCAGGCCGGTGATGATGTTGAAGGCGGCCACCAGAATGATCAGGGTGAGAATCAGGAACATCACGTTGCGCTCGACCTCGAGGGCCGAGAAGAAGTTGGCGTTGAGCTGCTGCCAGGTGACCAGGCGTCCCGCACCCCCGATCCGGGCCAGCAGCTCCGGGACGAAGCGGTCGATGGCCTCGGCATCGCCGGTCAGGATCTCGATGGCGTTGACCCGATCGCCGAGCTGGAAATAGGCCTGCGCATCGGCCAGCGGCACGAACACGAAGCCGTTGTCGTAGTTGTACATGCCGACTTCGAAGATGGCCGCGACGCGGAAGGTCTTGATGCGCGGAACGGTGCCGAAGGCGGTGACCGCGCCCTTGGGCGAGATCAGGGAGATGCTGCTGCCGAGGGTGAGCCCCATGCGCTGGGCCATGCGGCTGCCGATCATGGCATTGCCGGAGCGCTCCAGCTCGCGGAGACTGCCGGCCGGCACATTGTCCCGGAAGATCCCGCGCCGTTCGAGATCGGCCGGTCGCACCCCGCGCAGGATGGCCCCGGAAGCGACACCGTTGGCGCTGACCAGCACCTGCCCCTCGACATAGGGCATCGCCTGCACCACCCCCGGCGCCGTCTGCAGCCGCTCCAGGAGCCGCGGCCAATCGGACAGCCCCTCGGGACCGGCGACCACCGTGGCATGGCCGTTGAAGCCCAGGATGCGGCCCAGCAGTTCGGCGCGAAACCCGTTCATCACCGCCAGCACGACGATCAGCGTACCGACCCCGAGGGCGATGCCGATCAGTGCGAAGGCGGCGACGAAGGAGATGAAACCCTCGCCCCGGGTGGGCCGCAGATAGCGCCAAGCGACGAGCCGCTCGGCCTTGCCGAACATCAGGCGGCGAGCCGCTGCAAGAGGGCCTCGGGCGTGAGCTCCCAGCGCTCGCCGCTGGCCCGCGACTTGAGCTCCACGAGCCCCGCCTTGGCGCCGCGCGGACCGACGATCACCTGCCAGGGAAGGCCGATCAGATCCATGGTGGCGAACTTGGCGCCGGCCCGCTCCTCGGTCTCGTCGTAGAGGGTGGCGATTCCCGCCGCCTCGAGCTTCTCGTAGAGGCCCTCGGCCAGCGCCGCGCAGGCTGCGTCATCGGGCCGCAGGCTGATCAGGGCGACCCGGAAGGGGGCGACGGACTCCGGCCAGACGATCCCCCGCTCGTCGTGGAAGGCTTCGATCAGTGCGCCCACCAGGCGCGATACGCCGATGCCGTAGGAGCCCATCTCCACCGGCACCTCGCGGCCGTCCGGTCCCATCACCGTGGCCCCCATGGGTGCGGAATATTTGGTGCCGAAATAGAAGATGTGCCCGACCTCGATGCCGCGGGCCTTCTTCAGCCGCTCCGGCGGCACCGGGCAACGCGCCGGATCGTGCTTGTCGTCGGTGGCGGCATAGAGGCCGGTGAGCCGCTCGATGTCGATCTCTTCGCCGGACAGATCGAGCTCCTCGAAGGCCCGGTCGTAGAACACCTCGCTCTCCCCGGTGGAGGCCAGGATCTGGAACTCGTGGCTCATGTTGCCGCCGATCGGGCCGCTTTCCGCCTGCATCGGGATGGCGGTCAGGTCCATGCGCCGGAAGGTCTTGAGATAGGCCACGAACATCGCTTCGTAGGAGCGCTTGGCGCCGGCGAAGTCGTAGTCGAAGGAATAGGCGTCCTTCATCAGGAACTCGCGGCCGCGCATGACCCCGAACCGGGGGCGGATCTCGTCGCGGAACTTCCACTGGATGTGGTAGAGATTGAGGGGAAGCTGGCGATAGCTCTTGACGTGCCGGCGGAAGATGTCGGTGACGTTCTCCTCGTTGGTCGGCCCGTACAGCATCTCCCGCTCGTGGCGGTCGCGGATCCGCAGCATCTCCTTGCCGTAGGCCTCGTAGCGGCCGCTTTCCTTCCAGATGTCGGCGGGTTGGATGGTGGGCATCAGGATCTCGATGGCCCCCGCACGATCCATCTCTTCGCGGACGATCTGCTCGACCCGTTTCAGGACGCGAAATCCCAGCGGCAGCCAGTTGTAGATGCCGGCGGCGAGCTGCTGGATCATGCCCGCGCGCAGCATCAACCGGTGCGAGACGATTTCGGCCTCGGCCGGATCCTCCTTGAGAACCGGCAGGAAATAGCGGGATAGGCGCATGGCTCGTGACATCCACTGTGGGGTGGCGGGTGGCAATCTAGGCGCGCAGTCCGCTTCCGGCAACGCGGCCCCGGCGCGGCGCCGCGCGCCTCAGGTGAACCAGATCAGGGTGACCAGCCCGAACAGGGGCAGCAAGATCAGGCCGGACCAGGCCATGTAGCCGAAGAAGCTGGGCATCTCGACGCCGCTTTCCTCGGCGATGGCGCGGACCATGAAGTTGGGGGCA
>JALSRW010000250.1 GCA_026984595.1 Alphaproteobacteria bacterium | reverse complement strand
AACCCTGTCGGATGCACCCAAGCCGCTTCCGGCCGCGGAAAAGGCGGCGGCGGAACCGCCGGCCGCCGAACAGCCCGCTGCGGAGAGCGAGGAAGCATCCGCCGCGAGCAAACAGGAGCAGGCGGCTTCCACCGAACAGGCGGAGGCAGAGGCCGAACAGACCGCTCGGGCGGAACAGGCGGAGGCCCGGCCCGAACAGGCGTCCGCCCCGAGCGATCCGGTGCTCGCCATGCTCGCCTCCGCCGATCCCGATGCCGGCGCCAAGGTGGCGCGCAAATGCAAGGCCTGCCACAGTCTGGACAAGGGCGGTCCGAACAAGGTGGGACCCAACCTCTGGGACGTGGTCGGCCGACCGGTCGCCTCGCACGAGGGCTACTCCTATTCCGACGCTCTCGAGAGCCTGGGCGGCGAATGGACCTACGACCGTCTCAGCGCCTTCCTGCGCAGCCCCAAGGAATTCGCGCCCGGCACCAAGATGGGCTTCGCGGGCATCCGCAAGGAGCAGGACCGGGCCAATCTGCTGGCCTATCTGCGCACGCTCTCCGACAACCCGAAACCGCTTCCCTGAACGGCTGCCGGTGGATTACAGCCGCTTCATCCCGGTCGCCTGCGAGCTCGCCGATCTGGCGGCGGAAGTCGTCCGCCGCCATTTCCGCACTCCTTTCACGGTCGAGACCAAGGCCGATCTGAGCCCGGTGACGATCGCCGATCGCGAAGCCGAGCAGGCCATGCGCAGGGCCCTCGCGCGGCTCTGTCCCGATCACGCGATCATCGGCGAAGAATACGGCGACGCCGCCCGTACCGACGGGCTGGTCTGGTGCCTCGATCCCATCGACGGCACCAAGGCCTTCATCACCGGCCGCCCCCTGTTCGGCACGCTGGTGGCGCTGCTGGACGAGGGCAAACCGGTGCTGGGGCTGATCGACCAGCCGATCACCCGCGATCGCTGGATCGGCTGCCGCGGTTTCGGCGCCCGCCTCAACGACCGGCCGATCCGACCGCGGGCCTGCCCTTCCCTCGATCGGGCGATCGGCTCCACCACCAGTCCCGACATGTTCGCGCGGCCCGAGGAGCGCGAGGCCTACCGCCGTCTCCACGACGCCCTGGCGCTGATGGTCTATGGCGGCGACTGCATCGGCTATGGGCTGATGGCCGCGGGCTTTTCCGATCTGGTGGTCGAGGCCGGGCTCAAGACCTACGACTATCTGGCCCTGGTGCCGGTGATCGAGGAAGCGGGCGGACGCATCACCGACTGGAGCGGCGCGCCGCTTTCCCTGCACTCCCGCGGCCAGGTGCTGGCGACTGGAGATCCCCGGCTGCACGCGCCCGCGCTCGCGCTCCTGGAACCGGCGGCAGCTCCCCACTGAGCTTTCGGCCGGCGGATTACGGGCCGTTCCCTTGAAGCGGCTGGGCGGCTGCGCCATCATCCCGCCAAACCGAAAGGCGATCGACGATGAAGCTCTGCCGTCTTCTCATCACCGTGCTGCTCCCGTTTCTCGCCGTGCTTCCGGCTACCGCCCAGGAGGCGCCGCGACCGGCACATGGCGTGGCCATGCACGGCGATCTCAAATACGGGCCGGACTTCACCCATTTCGACTATGCCGATCCCGACGCCATCAAGGGTGGCACCGTGACCTTCGCCTCCATCGGCACCTTCGACAGCCTCAATCCCTACATTCTGAAGGGCGTGCCGGCGGCGGGGCTCAGTCTGGTGTTCCGCAGCCTGACCACCCAGTCCGAGGACGAGGCCTTTTCCGAGTACGGGGACATCGCCGAGAGCATCATCATGCCGGAGGACCGCTCCTGGGTGGCCTTCGACCTGCGGCCCGAGGCACGCTGGCAGGACGGTGTGCCGATCACCGTCGAGGACGTGATCTTCAGCCTCGACATTCTCAAGACCAAGGGCCACCCCTTCTACCGGGCGTACTACAAGAACGTGGTCAAGGCCGAGAAGGTGGGCGAGCGGCGCGTGAAGTTCACCTTCGAAGGAGGAACCAATCGCGAATTGCCGCTGATCGTCGGCCAGCTCCCGATCCTGCCGAAACATTATTTCGAGGGCCGCGATTTCGCGCGCGCCACCCTCGACCCGCCGGTGGGCAGCGGCCCCTACCGCATCAAGAAGGTCGATCCCGGTCGCACCATCGTCTACGAACGGGTCGAGAACTGGTGGGGTGCGGACATCCCGGTCAACAAGGGCCGCTACAACTACGACGAGGTCCGCTACGAATACTACCGCGACAGTGACGTCGCCCTCGAGGCCTTCAAGGCCGGCCAGTACGATATCCGCCTCGAGAACACGGCCAAGCTCTGGGCCACCGGTTACGACGGTCCGGCGCTGAAGAAAGGGTGGATCAAGAAGGACGAGATTCCCTTCGAGGGCAGTGCCGGAATGCAGGGCTTCGTCTTCAACACCCGCCGCTCGATCTTCAAGGATCCGCGGGTGCGGCGGGCACTGGCCTACGCCTTCGACTTCGAATGGACCAACAAGACCCTCTTCTACGGCGCCTATACCCGAACCGAGAGCTATTTCGCCAACACCGAGCTGGCCGCGCGCGGCCTGCCCGGTCCGAAGGAGCTCGAACTGCTGGAGCCCTTCCGCGACAGGCTGCCGCCCGAGGTCTTCACCGAGGAATACCGGGCACCGCGGACCGACGGCTCCGGCAACATCCGCAAGAATCTCCGGATCGCGCTGAAGATGCTGCGCGAGGCCGGCTGGCGGGTGAAGGATGGCGTCCTCACCAACGAAGAGACCGGCGAGCAGATGCGCTTCGAGATCCTGCTGGTGAGTCCCGCCTTCGAACGCATCGCCGGTCCCTTCGTCAAGAACCTGAAGCGCCTCGGGATCGAGGCCCGGATCCGTACCGTCGATACCTCGCAGTACCAGAACCGGCTCGACAATTTCGACTTCGACATGATCGTCGCGGTCTGGGGCCAGAGCCTGTCGCCCGGCAACGAGCAGCGCAACTACTGGAGCTGCGAGGCGGCCAAGACCCCGGGCAGCCGCAACTACGCCGGCATCTGTGATCCGGTGGTCGACTATCTGATCGGCAAGATCATCGAGGCGCCGACGCGCGAGGATCTGGTGGCCGCCACCCGGGCCCTCGACCGGGTCCTTCTCTGGGGGCATTACGTGATCCCGCACTGGCACACCCGCGTCATCCGGGTCGCCTACTGGGACAAGTTCGGCCGCCCCGAGATCACCCCGCGTTACGGGCTCGATCTGTTCGCCTGGTGGATCGATCCGGAGAAGGTGGCCGCGCTCGAGGCAGCGGGCGGCATCAGCCGGTGAGCCTGCGCCACCGCCAGCGGAGGGATTGACGGTGGGCGCCTACATCCTGCGACGGCTGCTGTTGATGGTGCCGACCCTGTTCGGCATCATGCTGGTCAATTTCGTCATCATCCAGGCGGCCCCCGGCGGACCGATCGAACGCATCATCGCCGAGATCCAGGGGCGCGGCGTGGAGGCGGCGGCGCGCATCACCGGTACCGCCCAGAGCGAGATGGCGCCGGGTACGACCGGCGGCGGCAACCAGGAAGGCGGCACCTATCGCGGCGCCCGCGGTCTCGACCCCGAGTTCATCCGCGAGCTGGAGAAAATGTACGGCTTCGACAAGCCGGCATGGCAGCGCTTCTGGGACATGATCGTCCGCTATGTCACCTTCGATTTCGGCGAGAGCTATTTCCGCGACAAGAGCGTGATCGATCTGATCCTCGAGAAGATGCCGGTTTCCATCTCGCTGGGGCTGTGGACCACCCTCATCAGCTATCTGGTCTCCATCCCGCTGGGCATCCGGAAAGCGGTGCGCGACGGCACCCCCTTCGACGTCTGGAGCAGCACGGTGGTGATCATCGGCAACGCCATACCGGGCTTCCTGTTCGCCATCCTGCTGATCGTGCTGTTCGCCGGCGGCAGCTATTTCCAGTGGTTCCCGCTGCGCGGTCTGGTCTCGGAGAACTGGGAGCAGCTCTCCTGGCCGATGCGCATCCTCGACTATTTCTGGCACATCACCCTGCCCGTCCTGTCGATGGTGATCGGTGCGTTCGCCGGCCTCACCATGCTGACCAAGAACTCGTTCCTGGAGGAGATCAACAAGCAGTACGTGATGACCGCCCGGGCCAAGGGCCTGAGCGAGCGGGCGGTGCTCTACGGCCATGTCTTCCGCAACGCCATGCTGATCGTCATCGCCGGCTTCCCGGGTGCCTTCATCGGCGTCTTCTTCACCGGCTCGGTGCTGATCGAGGTGATCTTCTCGCTCGACGGGCTCGGCCTGCTGGGCTTCGAGTCGGCGATCAACCGGGACTATCCGGTGATGTTCGCGACCCTCTACATCTTCACCCTGCTGGGGCTGGTGATGAACCTCCTGTCCGACCTCACCTACGTGCTGGTCGACCCCCGCATCGACTTCGAGGCACGGACGGTCTGACCGCTCATGGCGCTGCGCCGCAAATACCGCTTTCTCGGCATCCCGCTGTGGCTCACGCCGCTGGGTGCCCGGCGGCTGCACAATTTCCGCGCCAACCGGCGGGGCTACTGGTCGCTGATCGTCTTTCTCTGGCTGTTCGGCATCAGCCTGTTCGCCGAATTCATCGCCAACGACAAGCCGATCTTCGTCTACTACGATGGTGGATACTATTTCCCGGTTCTCGTCAGCTACCCGGAAACCACCTTCGGCGGCGACTTTCCGACCGAGGCCGACTACCGCGACGAATACATCATCGAACTGATCGAAGAAAAGGGATGGATGATCTGGCCGCCCATCCCCTACAGCTACGACACCATCATCTTCGATCTCCCGACCCCGGCACCCTCGCCGCCCACCTGGCAGAACCTGCTGGGCACCGACGACCAGGCCCGGGACGTACTGGCACGCGTCATCTACGGCTTTCGCATCTCGGTGCTGTTCGGACTGGTGCTGACCATCGCCAGCTCGGTGATCGGCATCCTCGCCGGTGCGGTGCAGGGCTATTTCGGGGGCTGGACCGATCTGCTGTTCCAGCGCTTCATCGAGATCTGGTCGGGGCTGCCGGTACTCTATCTGCTGATCATCCTGGCCAGCATGTTCACCCCCAATTTCTGGCTGCTGCTCGGCATCATGCTGCTCTTTTCCTGGATGTCGCTGGTGGGGGTGGTGCGCGCCGAGTTCCTCAAGGTACGGAACTTCGAGTTCGTGCGGGCCGCCCAGGCGCTCGGGGTCAGCGATCCGGTGATCATGATCCGCCACATCCTGCCCAACGCCATGGTTTCGGCCCTCACCTTCCTGCCGTTTCTGCTCAATGGCTCGATCACCACGCTGACTTCCCTCGATTTCCTGGGCTTCGGCCTGCCGCCGGGCTCGCCTTCGCTGGGCGAGCTGCTGGCCCAGGGCAAGAACAATCTCCAGGCGCCCTGGCTCGGCATCACCGGTTTTCTGGTGCTGGCCACCATGCTCTCGCTGCTGGTGTTCATCGGCGAGGCGGTGCGTGACGCCTTCGATCCGCGCAAAACCTTCCGCTGAGGCCGCCATGCTGCTCGAAGTCGAGGATCTGCGGGTCCATTTCCGGGTCGAGGACCGGGTGGTGGAGGCCGTCAAGGGCGTCTCCTTCACCCTCGACAAGGGCGAGACCCTGGCGCTGGTGGGGGAAAGCGGGTCGGGCAAGTCGGTCACCGCCCTTTCGGTGCTGCAGCTCCTGCCCTACCCCAAGGCCTGGCATCCCTCGGGCAGCATCCGTCTCCTGGGCGAGGAAATGGTGGGAGCCGACGAGGCCACACTGCGGCGCATCCGCGGCAACCGGGTAGGGATCGTCTTCCAGGAGCCGATGACCTCGCTCAACCCGCTGCACACCATCGAGCGCCAGATCGCCGAGGTGCTGATCCTGCATCGCGGCTTGTCGGCGGAGACGGCGCGGCAGCGGGTGATCGAGCTGCTGGAGACGGTCGGGATCGAGGATGCCGCCCGGCGACTGCCCTCCTATCCCCACCAGCTTTCCGGCGGGCAGCGGCAACGGGTGATGATCGCCATGGCCCTGGCCAACGAGCCCGACCTCCTGATCGCCGACGAGCCGACCACCGCCCTCGATGTCACCATTCAGGCCCAGATCCTGCAGCTCATCCGGGATCTGCAGAAGCGACTCGGCATGGCGGTGCTGTTCATCACCCACGACCTCACCCTGGTGCGGCGGATCGCCGATCGGGTCTGCGTCATGACCCGGGGCGAGATCGTAGAACAGGGGCCGGTGGCCCGCATCTTCGCCGGTCCCCGGCATCCCTATACCCGGCATCTGCTGGCCGCCGAGCCCAAGGGCGAGCCTCCGCATGCCGACACCAGCGCGCCGGTGGTTCTGGAAGCGCGCGATCTCAAGGTCCACTTTCCCATCCAGCGCGGCTTCCTGCGGCGCACCGTGGGCTACGTCAAGGCCGTGGACGGTGTCACCGTGGCGGTCCGCGAAGGCCAGACGGTGGGGGTGGTCGGGGAGAGCGGCTCGGGCAAGACCACCCTCGGTCTGGCGCTGCTGCGCCTGATTTCCAGCAAGGGGGACATCCTTTTCGCCGGGCGCAACATCCAGGGCTGGTCCTGGTCGCAGATGCGGCCGCTCCGACGGGAGATGCAGATCGTCTTCCAGGATCCCTACGGCAGCCTCAGCCCGCGCATGTCCATCGGCGAGATCGTGGAGGAGGGGCTCAAGATCCACGGCCTCGGCCGCAGCGGCGAGGAGCGCCGGGAGCTGGTTGCGGCCATTCTCGAGGAAGTGGGGCTGGAGCCGGCGATGATGGACCGCTACCCGCACGAATTCAGCGGCGGCCAGCGCCAACGCATCAGCATCGCCCGGGCCATGGTGCTGCGCCCCCGCTTCGTCGTCCTCGACGAGCCCACCTCGGCTCTCGATGTCTCGGTCCAGGCCCAGATCGTCGATCTTCTGCGCGATCTCCAGGAACGGCACGATCTGGCCTATCTGTTCATCAGCCACGATCTGCGGGTGGTGCGGGCGCTCGCCCACGAGGTGCTGGTGATGCGGGCCGGCGAAGTGGTGGAGCAGGGGCCGGCCGAAGAGATCTTCACCCGGCCCCGGCAGCCCTATACCCGCGCCCTGCTGGCCGCCGCCTTCGAGGTCGCGGTAGCCGAAGAAGGTGCGGTGAGACAGTGAGGCTTCAGCTACCGCCGCCCAGCTCCTCGATCCGCCGGGTCACCTCACGCGCCTCCTCGTCACGGGCGAGTGCGCTCAGCACGGTGGCGTAGTTGCGCAGATAGGGCACCAGACGTGGGTCCTTCGCCCCCCAGGCCGCCTCGGCGACGCGCACCGCCCGTTCGAGCTTCTCGCCCGATTCCCGGTAGCGGCCGAGCGCGTATTCGACCACCCCGAGATCGTTCCAGAGGCGTGCCAGCTCGCCATTGGCCTGCGTTTCCCCGGCCTCGCTCAGGGAAGCCGCCTTCTCGAGCACGCGCAGCGCCTCCTCCTGGCGGCCCAGGCTGCCGAGGACGGCAGCGAGATTGAGATATGCCGGCAGGCGCCGGGCCAACGGGGCCTCGGCCGCCTCGTAGGCGGCGACCGCCTGCTCGAGCTTCTCCCGTGCCTCCTCCTCGCGCCCCAGCGCGTGCAGATTGACGCCCAGATCGTTGAGCACGCGTGCCGTCTCGGGATGATTCGGCCCCAGCCGGGTACGCCGCAGCTCGAGTGCCTTCTCCAGGAGCGCCACCGCTTCCTCGCTCTTTCCCAGGCTGCGCAGCACCTCGGCGAGGTTCACCAGGGTGGCCACGGTTTCCGGTGCATCTTCGCCGAGCGTCGCCTGTTGGCCCGCCAGCACCGCGCGGTACAGGGTCTCGGCTTCGGTGAACCGGCCCAGACTGTACTCGAGACTGGCCAGATTGGAGCGGGCCTCGAGGGTCCGCGGATGGTCGTCGCCGAGCGCCGCCGAAAGAATGCGGACGGCCCGCTGCAGCAGCTCACGCGCCTCCTCGCCGCGGCCGGACGCGGCATAGAGCACGGCGAGACCGGAAAGCGGCTGAGCGAGATCGGGATGGTCGGGACCGAGCACCTTCTCGCGGATCGCCAACGCCCGGCGGTAGAGCTTCTCCGCCTCGTCGAGGAGTCCCCGGGCCCGTTTGACCTCGGCCAGGTTGCTCAGACTCTGGGCCACCTCGGGATGTTCGGGGCCGAGCTGCTCCTGCCGCAGGGCGAGGGCCTGGGCGTAGAGCTCCTCGGCTTCGGCGAGGCGTCCCATGCGGTGCAGGACATAGCCGAGATTGTTGAGGGTGGTGGCCCGCCGCAGCGCGCCTGCGGGACCTTCCCCCACCAGCTTCAGGGCCTCGCGGAAACGCTGCTCGGCCTCGGCCAGACGGGACTGCTCGACCGCCGCGGCTCCCCTGTTCATCAGGGCATCCCAGCCGCCGTCGGCAGCGGCCAGCGCCGGGGCACTCGCCGAGATCAGCAGCAGGGCGAGCCCCAGCGGCGCCAGCCACCGGCGCATCTCAGTGATTGCGCCGCGGCACCCCGAAGGTCTCGGCGATGTCGAGATACAGGACCGCCGGTTCCAGGCATGCCCCCGTCGAAAGCTGTCCCACATACGTCCGGTAGATCTCCTGCCACGGGGTCTGGTTCGGCGGGATCTTCGGCGGGTTGCGCTCGAGTTGCTCGCGCCGCCTGGCGATCTCCTCCGGCGTGAGTAGCACATCGAGGCGCCGGCGGGTAAGGTCCAGTCGCACCCGGTCGCCGGTCTGCAGGATGGCGAGATTGCCGCCCACCGCCGATTCGGGCGAGGCGTTCAGGATCGACGGGCTTTCCGAGGTGCCGCTCTGGCGGCCGTCGCCGACCGTAGGCAGGGCCAGAATGCCCTTCTCCAGCAGCGCCGCCGGCGGTCGCATGTTGACCACCTCGGGCGCCCCGGGATAGCCGACCGGTCCGCAGTTGCGGATGAACAGCACACAGTTCTCGTCGATCTCCAGCGAGGGATCGTCGATGCGCGCGTGATAGTCCTCCGGTCCCTCGAAGACGATGGCCCGCCCCTCGAACATGCCGGGATGCTCGGGCAGCTCGAAATAGCGCCGGCGGAACGGTTCCGAGACCACCGAGGTCTTCATCACCGCCGCCTCGAACAGATTGCCGCCGATGATCACGAAGCCGGCCTCGGGCATCAGCGGATCGTCGTAGGGGCGGATCACCCGGCGATCGGGGGAAAACGGAACCGTCTCGTGGTTCTCGCCCATGGTGCGGCCGGTACAGGTGATCACCTCGGTGTGGAACCGTCCGGCGGCGATCAGCTCCTTGATCACCGCCGGCACGCCGCCGGCGCGGTGGAATTCCTCACCCAGATATTTGCCCGCTGGCTGCATGTTGACCAGCAGCGGGATGTCGTGTCCGAGCTCGAAATCCTCGATCCCGAGGGGTACTCCGAGATGGCGGGCGATAGCGATCAGATGGGGTGGGACATTGGTCGAGCAGCCCGCCGCGGCGGCCACGAAGATGGCGTTCTCGAAAGCCTCGCGGGTCATGATCCGGCGCGGGGTGAGCTCTTCCCAGACCATCTCGACGATCCGCCTGCCGGTGCGATAGGCCATCTGGCCGCGCTCCCGATAGGGTGCCGGGATGGCGGCACAGCCGGTCAGCGACATGCCCAGCGCTTCGGCCATGGCGTTCATCGAGGAGGCGGTGCCCATGGTGTTGCAATGGCCCACACTGGGAGCCGAGTCGCACACCATGTCCATGAACTCCTCGTAGTCGATCTTGCCGGTGGCCAGGAGCTGGCGCGCCTTCCAGACGACCATGCCGGAGCCGGCCCTTTGCCCGTCGTGATAGCCGTTGAGCATCGGCCCGCCGGACAGCACGATGGCCGGAATGTTGACGGTGGCCGCGGCCATCAGCAGGGCCGGCGTCGTCTTGTCGCAACCGGTGGTCAGCACCACCCCGTCCAGCGGATAGCCGTACAGCACTTCGACCGCGGAGAGGTAGGTGAGATTGCGGTCGAGCATGGCCGTCGGCCGCTTGCCGGTTTCCTGGATGGGATGGACCGGGAACTCGATGGGCACCCCGCCGGCATCCCGGATGCCGTCCCGCACCCGGCTCGCGAGCTGCAGATGGTGCCGGTTGCAGGGGGCGAGATCCGAGCCGGTCTGGGCGATGCCGATGATCGGCCGACCCGACTGCAGCTCCTCCCGGGTGAGGCCGAAATTGAGGTAGCGCTCGAGATAGAGCGCCGTCATGTCCGGCTCGTCCGGATCGTTCCACCAGGCCTGGCTGCGCAGTCGCCGCTTGTTGTCGCCCTGCATCTTCCCCTCCCCGCCGACGGTTGCGGCCTCACCCCTGCCGCATTAAGGGATATCAACAGCCGGCGGTCGGGCACGTCAAGCGGCCGCCGTCGACCGGGGGAAAGAACCATTCGGGAGGGAAGCCCGTGAGACATCTCGCAACCGCCGTCCTGGCGGCAGGCCTGGTTCTCGGTGGTGGCGCACAGGCCGCCACCACGCTCAGGATCACCCTGCAGCTTCCGATCAAGAGCCATCTCGGCCAGAACCTGCTGCAGTTCGAGCAGGAGGTGGAAAAGGCCAGCAATGGCGAGATCCAGATCGAGATCTACCCCTCGGCGCAGCTCTACAAGGACAAGGAGGTGCCGCAGGCGGTCTCCTCCGGCGCCATCGAGATGGGCGTCGCCTCGCTGACCCGCTTCGCCGGCACCATCCCGGCGGTGGACGTGTTCTACGTGCCGTTCCTGCTCGACAGCCCGGAAAAGGTGAAAAAGGCCACCAGCCCCGGTTCGCCGATCCGTGGCCCGATCGACGAGGCGGTGCTCGGCACGGGTGCCCGCATCCTCTGGTGGCAGCCCTATGGCAACACCATCCTGCTGTCCAAGGAACAGCCCCTGCACGGTCCGCAGGACGTGAAGGGCAAGAAGGTCCGGGTGTTCGGCAAGACCCTCGGCAAATGGGTCGAGGTGGTCGGCGGCAAGCCGGTGCTGACCTCGGGTTCCGAGCAGTTCCTGGCCTATCAGCGGGGGGTGGTGGATATCGGCATGACCGGCATCACCACCGTCAAGTCCCGCAAGCTCAACGAGGTGATGGACGCGGTGACCCGGGTGCCGATCGCCGCCATCGAGTTCGTGGTGGTGATCAACGAAAAGGTCTGGCAGGGGCTCAGCGACAAGGAGCGCGAGATCCTCTCGAAGGCGGCCGCCAGCGCCGAAAAGGCGATCAACGAGCGGATCGTCGAGATCGAGAAGGATGCCGCCGAATATGCGGTCGAGAGCGGCATGACCGTCTACGACCCCACGCCCGAGGAAATGCAGGCCTGGCGCGAGGCCAGCCAGCCGATGTTCGAGCTGTTCTCCGAGGAGGCGGGCGAACTCGGCCGGAAGCTGGTCGAGGAAGCCGGCAAGCTCTGAGGGAACCGCGGCTGACAACGGGAGGAAAGCGGCCGGACGGGATCTTGTCCGGCCCTTTCCGCTTGGTCCGATGATCTATGAACGGGTGATCGACCGGCTGGCGGATCTGGCCGCCTGGCTGTTTTTCCTGGTCGGCCTGATGCTCGCCTACGAAGTGGTGTCGCGCTACTTCTTCAACGCGCCGACCATCTGGGCCGAAGAACTCTCGCGTCTGGCCCAGATCTGGGCGACCTGGCTGGCCGCCGCCTGGACTCTCAAGAACCGGCGGCTGATCGCGGTCGGCGTCCTCTACCAGCGGCTGCCGGTGCCGCTGCGTCGGCTGGCGGCGATGTTCACCCTGCTGTTCATCGCCGCCTTCAGCGCCATCACCCTCTATTACGCCGTCCAGATCACCGCCGAATCCGTGCAGCTCGGACGCAAGACCGCGACCATGCTCGACATGCCGCTCTGGGCAGCGGAGATGGCCGTACCCATTGGAGTGGGTCTCCTGCTGATCCAGTGCCTGATAGAGCTGGTACGGCTGTGGCGCGACCCGGAGGCCACCCTGCTGCTGGCCTCCGATGTCGGCTGAGCGGAAGCCCGGCACGTGACCTCGCTGCTGATCCTGTTCCTGCTGCTGGTGCTGCTGGCGATCGGTATCCCCGTCGCTTTCGCTCTCGGCGGGCTGGGCCTCGTGCTGCTGATCGCCGGCGGCTTCTCGCCGCTGATGGCGCCCCAGGCCCTGCTGAGCACGGTCGACAATTTCATCCTCCTAGCCGTGCCGCTCTTCCTCCTGATGAGCAACATCCTCCTCAAGGGCGGCATCGGGCGCGATCTGTTCGCCGCGGTCCAGGCCTGGGTCGGACACTGGCCGGGCGGTCTGGCAGTGGCGACGATTCTTTCCTGTGCCCTGTTCTCGGCGATTTCGGGAAGCTCGGTGGCCACCGCCGCCACCGTCGGCACGGTGGCCATTCCGGAAATGATCGAACGCGGCTACGAGCGCCGTTTCGTGCTCGGTCTGCTCGCCGCCGGCGGTACCCTGGGCATCCTCATCCCGCCCTCGATCCCGATGATCATCTACGGGGTGGTCACCGAGGAGAGCATCATCAGCCTGTTCCTGGCGGGCATCGGTCCCGGCATTCTGCTGGCGACCCTGTTCGTCCTCTATGCGATGGTGCACGCGGCTTTCTTCGGCGGCTATACGCCCTCTCCCCGGGCGAGCTGGCAGGAGCGGCAGGTGGCGACGCTGCGGGCCCTCCCCACCTTCCTGCTGGCGGCGGTGGTGGTCGGCGGTCTCTATGTCGGCGCCTTCACCCCGACCGAGGCCTCGGCGGTGGGTTTCGCCGGCTCGCTCCTGCTCACCGGGCCGCTGCTGCGCCGGCTCGACTGGAAGACCCTGGTGGCGGCGGTCCGGGAAAGCATGGCCACCACCGTGACCATCTTTCTCATCCTCGTCGGCGCCAAGCTGTTCGGCAAGGCGATCACCCTCTACAGGTTGCCGCAGGAGCTCTCCTCGCTGATCATCCAGACCTTCGACACGCCGGCCGCCTTCGTGGCCATCGCCGCTCTGGTGCTGCTGCTGATGGGCTGTTTCCTCGAAGCCCTGTCGATGCTGCTGTTGATGATGCCGGTACTC
Organism: Alphaproteobacteria bacterium; assembly: GCA_026984595.1. Classification (GTDB taxonomy): domain Bacteria; phylum Pseudomonadota; class Alphaproteobacteria; order Geminicoccales; family Geminicoccaceae; genus JALSRW01. The sequence continues at coordinate 783 of JALSRW010000250.1, read as the reverse complement.
TATCCGGCGCTGCTGCCGCTGGGGATCGATCCCATCTGGTTCGGCGTGTTCTTCGTGGTGATGATCGAATGCGCCCTGATCACACCGCCGGTGGGCCTCAATCTCTTCGTCATCCAGGCGGTGGCCCGGACCTCGGTGGCCGATGTGGCGCTCGGCGTCTGGCCGTTCATCCTCATCATGCTGGGTACCACGGCGCTGCTTTATCTGGTGCCCGACATCGTCCTCTACATCCCCTTCGAGATGTGAGATTCCGCCGATGACCGCTGCCGACGAGTTGCGCGCCCTGCTGGCCCGCCCCGGACTTCTGATCATGCCCTGCTGCTTCGACGCGCTGTCGGCGAGGCTCATCGAACGTGCCGGCTTCCCCCTCACCTTCATGAGCGGCTTCGCGGTCTCGGCGGCGCGGCTCGGCCTGCCCGACACCGGCCTCGCGAGCTTCGGCGAAATGCGCGACCAGGCCCGCGACATCTGCGGTGCGGTGTCCATCCCGGTGATCGGCGACGGCGACACCGGCTACGGCAATCCGGTCAACGTCAAGCGCACGGTCCGCGAATATGCCCGGGCCGGCCTCGCCTGCGTGATGATCGAGGACCAGCTCTGGCCCAAACGCTGCGGCCATACCCGCGGCAAGCAGGTGGTCGGCTTCGAGGAGGCGGTGAACCGCATCCGCGCCGCCTGCGACGCCCGCGACGAGGGAGCCGGCATCCTGGTGATGGCCCGCACCGATGCCCGGGCCACCCACGGCATGGAGGAGGCGCTGCGCCGTATCCGCGCCTTCGAGGA
>JALSRW010000249.1 GCA_026984595.1 Alphaproteobacteria bacterium | reverse complement strand
TAGGCCGGTCCTCCGAGCGGGTCGACCATGTTCCCTCCACCTGGCTCGTGCCCTTCGGCTTTCTTGTAGCAGTCGCTGCCGCCGACGGCGAGCCCGCCCGCTAGGGCTGCGGGAAGCGACGCGGCTGCAGCGCCCCCTGAAACCAGCTCACCAGGGTCACCATGTCGAACACCGGAAGGCCGGTACGGGCGGCGATGGCGGCGGCGAAGGGGCACATGTTGGTGCATTCGAGGAGGATCGCTCCCACTCGTGGATGCCGATCCACGAGTCGGTCCGCCGCCTCCAGGAGATCCCGTTCCGCCGCCGCCGGATCCATCTCCGGCAGATCCTCGAGAATGACCCGCGAGAATTCCCGCCCGCCTTCGGTGCCCTCGATCGGCACATCCCGCGGAACGCCCGCCGCGGCCAGATGCTCGCCGCTCAGGGTGGAGGCGGAAATCGTGAGGATGCCTGCGCGTTTTCCCGGCGGCAGCAGCGATTCGATCAGGGAAAACTGGACGAGACCGGAAGTCAGCACCGGCACCTCCAGCGCCTCGGCGAGCTCGCGCTGGAACAGGCAGAGAAAGCCGCAGTTGGTGGTGATGCCGGCGGCCCCCATGGCCACCAGCTCGCGCCCGGCCTCGAGGAAAGCCGGCAGCAATCCCTCGGCGCGGCGCCGCACCACCCGGTCGGGCGAGGCACCGCGCACTACCCGGTAGAGCACCGGGAACGGCCAGGTGGTGGCGTTGCCCATGTCGCCGGGAATGCGGGGAAAGCGCGCCTCCAGCATGAGAATGCCCAGGGGTGCTCCGTAAACCGCCTTGCCACCGCCGACCCGCCCGCCGATCATCCCCGCCGTCTCCGAAGGCTTCGCCGCCCCTTACACAACACGGGAACGGGCGCATGGGAAGAGCATGACCGAAAGCGCCTCCGGATCGCCGCCGCGAGAGGGCAGCCCGCTCGAGGTGCTGGGCGCGTTCTTCGCCCTCGGTCTTCGCTCCTTCGGCGGGCCGGTCGCCCATATCGGTTATTTCCACGAGGCCTTCGTGCATCGCCGGCGATGGGTGGACGAAGCCACCTTCGGCCATCTGGTGGCCCTCTCCCAGCTCCTGCCCGGACCCGCCAGCAGCCAGGTGGGGATGGGCCTGGGCGCGCTCCGGGCGGGCTTCACCGGCGCCCTCGCCGCCTGGATCGGCTTCACCGCCCCTTCGGCTCTGCTGATGATCCTTTTCGGCCTCGGGGTGGGGCGCGTCGAGCTGCCGGGCTCCTCGGGCCTCCTGCACGGCCTCGAGCTGGCAGCACTGGCGGTGGTCGCCTTCGCCGTCTGGCAGATGGCCCGGCGCCATTGTCGGGAACGGCTGCAGATCGCTCTGGCGCTGTTCGCGATGACGCTGGTGCTGAGCCTGCCGGGGGTGGCGGGCCAGCTTTCGGCGATCGCCCTCGGCGCTCTGGCCGGGGCCGCCTTCTTCCCGGCCGATGCGCCTACACGGGAAGCGGGGACGGCGGTAGGGGGCGGCCGCCTGCCGGCGCTTGTGCGGCTCCTGCTGTTCGCCGGCCTACTGCTGTCGCTGCCATTGCTGGCGCGGGCTCTGGGCTCGCCTCTCGCGGTGCTGGTCGATGCCTTCTACCGCGCCGGCTCGCTCATTTTCGGCGGCGGCCATGTGGTGCTGCCGCTTCTGCGCGGCGAAGTGGTGGCTCCCGGCTGGGTGGCGCCGGATCTCTTCGTTGCCGGCTATGGCGCCGCCCAGGCCCTGCCCGGCCCGCTGCTCTCCTTCGCGGCATATCTGGGCATGGTGGCGGAGCCGGGTGGCGGGATCGCCGGTGCCCTGGCGGTACTGCTGGCGATCTTTCTGCCCTCGCTGCTGCTGGTCACCGGTGCCCTACCCTTCCTCGCCCGGCTGCGTCGCCATGCACGCATCGGTGCGGCTCTGTCGGGGGTCAACGCGGCGGTGGTCGGGCTGCTGCTGGCCGCGCTCTACACACCCGTCTGGACCAGCGCGGTCGCCGGTCCCACGGGCTTCGCCGTCGCCGCCATCGCCTTCGCCCTGATCGCCGTCTGGCGGCTGCCGGCCTGGGCGGTGGTGGGTCTGTGCGCACTCGCCGGGCTGCTGCTCGATCTGTGATCCCGCGCCGGCGGTCGGCGTTCCGCAATCGGGGGCGAAGCGGGCGAGCGCCCGGCGATCGAGCTCGATGCCCGAACCCGGCCCGGTCGGGATTTCCACCCGCCTTCCCTCCGTGGAGGGTGTCCGCCTCAGGAAATCCACTCGCTGACCGGTGCCCGGGCCTCCTCGAGGGGCTGGGTCAGGATCTCCACGAGGCTCGGCGCTTCGCCGGCCAGCGCCCTGCGCAATATCGCACCGAGTTCGGCCGGATCCTCGACCCGGAAGGACTCGATCCCGAAGGCCGCGGCGATGGCCGCGTGATGGGAGCGGGAAAAATCCACGGCGTGATAGCGGCCGCCGAAACCGGTCTTCTGGCCCGCCTTGATCCAGCCGAAACTGCCGTTGGCGAGGACGATCAACGTTACCGGCAGCTCCAGCCGGCGGATGGTCTCGAGCTCGCCGCAGGCCATGGCGAAGCTGCCATCGCCCATGATTGCGACGCATTTCGTGTCGGGCCGCCCGATCGCCGCGCCGATGCTCGCCGGCAACGCGTAGCCCAGCGCCCCGTGGGCGCGGTTGGAGAGGAAATGGCGGCCGCTTCGGCGTAGCTCGAAATAGGCCGAGAAATAGGGGCAGGGCGTTCCCGGATCGCAGACCAGAAGGGCATCCTCGGGCAGCAACTCCTGCAGTGCCGCCACCACCCGCTCGGGGCGGATCGGTCGTTCCGTCGATGCGGCGCGCTCGCGGAAGGCCCGGAACTTGCGCTCGCGGATGGTGGCCACCTCGACCCGGCTCTTCCTGTCCTGCGGCGGCGCCTCGGCCAGGGCCTCGAGCAGTGCTTCCAGCGCCAGCCGCGCATCCGCCACCACCGCCACCTCGGTCGGGTAGTTGGCGCCGATCACACCCGGATCGACA
>JALSRW010000248.1 GCA_026984595.1 Alphaproteobacteria bacterium | reverse complement strand
TCTCGCGCTGGCCTGTGCCTCGCACAATGGCGAACCGATGCACACCGAGCGGGTGCGCCGCTGGCTCGAGCGCCTCGGTCTCGGTCCCGAAGCGCTGGCCTGCGGCAGCCATCCGCCGCTGCACGCGGAAACCGCGGCGGCCCTGATCCGCGCCGGCATCGCCCCTTCACCCCTGCACAACAACTGTTCGGGCAAGCATGCCGGGATGTTGACCCTGGCCCGCTTCCTCGATGCGCCGATCGCCGGCTATCTGGCCCCGGAGCATCCGGTGCAGCGGGCGATCCTCGCGGTCCTGCGGGAGCTCGCCGGGGGTGCGGTGCGGGAGCCGCCGGCGATCGACGGCTGCGGTGTGCCCACCTGGCCGATACCGCTTTCGGCGCTGGCGACGGCTGCCGCCCGCTTCGCCAGCGGCGCCGGCCTCGACGCCGTGCAGGCCGAGGCGGCGGCTCGCATCCTCGCCGCCTGCCGCGCCCATCCCCCGATGATCGCCGGCACCGGCCGGGCCTGCTCGCGCATCCTCCCCCATCTGGCCCGGGGGCTCGTGAAGACCGGTGCGGAGGGGGTGTATCTGGCCTTTCTGCCGGAAATCGGAGCCGGGCTCGCCCTCAAGGTCGAGGACGGGGCGAGCCGGGCGTCCGCGGTGGCGCTGGTGGCCCTTCTCGACCGGCTGGGGCTGCTCGATGACGAGGCCCCGCGGCGGCTCGCCGATCTCTTCGTCACCCCGCTTTGCAACCATGCCGGCACCCGGGTCGGGGAGATCCGCCCCGCCGCCGGCTGGCCGCCGCTTCCGGGCCGATGACCGCCGCGCGCATCGCCGGGGTCGACGAGGTGGGACGCGGTCCGCTGGCCGGGCCGGTGCTGGCCTGCGCCGTCATCCTGCGGGAAATCCCCGAGGGGCTGGCCGATTCCAAGGCGCTCGGCGCCGCCCGCCGCGAGGCCTTGGCGGAGACGGTTCTGGGTTGCGCCTGGGTGGGGCTGGGGGCCGCCTCGGTCGCCGAGATCGACCGGATCGACATTCTCCGGGCCAGCCTTCTGGCCATGCGCCGCGCCGTGCAGCACCTGCCGGTGCGTCCCGAGCGGGTGCTGGTCGACGGCCGCCATGCGCCGGATCTCGACCTGCCGGTGGAATGCGTGATCGGCGGCGATGCCAAGGTGCCCGCCATCAGCGCCGCCTCGATCCTCGCCAAGGTGGTGCGCGACCGGCTGATGGCGCGGCTCGGCGCCCGCTATCCGGGTTACGGTTTCGAGCGGCACGCAGGCTATCCGACGGCGGCCCATCGCGAGGCGCTGCGACGTCTCGGCCCCTGCCCCCATCACCGCCGCAGCTTCGCCCCGGTGCGGGCGGTGGTCGAAGGAACCGGCGCGGTCGAGTTCAGTCGCGCCCCAGCATCGCCGCCCAGAAAGCGTCCCGGGCCATGAAGCTTTCCGCGGAATCGTTGGGATAGAGGATCAGGAACAGAAAGGCGAAACCCGGAAGCTGCACCATCGAATCGCGCAGGCGATGACCGTCGCCCGCCTCGATCCAGGTGAGCGCGGCATCCAGCAGCGGCGGATGGCCGGTGAGCAGGAAGGCGAGCGCCGCCATCTCGCCCTCCACCGCACGCTCCTCGGCGAGCAGCTCGAGGCAGCCGGCCAGCACGGCGCTGGTGGCTTCGGCGTACTTCCGCACGTTCTCGCACTGGCGCAGGGCCCGGGGCTGACGGTTGACGACCCCGGTGATCTCCTCGGTGGAAAGGCAGCGCTGGGCCTCGCTCCAACAGTAGCGGTCGAGAATGCGCGCCCGGTCGGGCCAGGGCAGGAAACGGATCTCCTCGCACAGCCGGGCGGCATCGGCCGAAGCTCCGGCCCAGTCTTCACCCAGCCGTTCCCGCAGCAGCCTCTCGACGCCGGCCGTCACCCCGATCATGATGGAAGCCGATGCATCTGCCGACCCGATCGCACGTGCCGCGGCCCGGCCGTGCCCAACATCCGGTTCTGCCCATGCGAACCCATACCGCCCTCCTCGCCGATGCGAGCTTTCCTTGCCTGGCTGCCGACCGAGGATCTGGTGGGCTGCCGCGACGCCGGTCTCCCGGCGGGCACGGCGCCATACCGGAGTATATGGAAATGGGAGAACACGGCAAGCGTGAATTCAACCATTGGTGATGTACGCTCTCCGATGACAGCATCTCGCGCGAAAACGGCGCCCTCCCGCCCGGCCGGCGTGGCTCCCGCGGCGGAGGCCAAGGCCTCGCCGATGATCGCCCAGTACCAGGCGCTCAAGGCCCGGCATCCGGGTACCCTGCTGTTCTTCCGCATGGGCGATTTCTACGAGCTGTTCTTCGAGGATGCGGAGCAGGCGGCACCCGCCCTCGACATCGCGCTCACCAAACGGGGCCGACACGCCGGCATGGACATCCCCATGTGCGGGGTGCCGGTGCACAGTGCCGAGCTCTATCTGCAGCGGCTGATCCGCAAGGGCTTCAAGGTCGCCATCTGCGAACAGCTCGAGGACCCGGCCGAGGCCCGCAAGCGCGGCAGCAAGGCGCTGCTGGCCCGCGACGTGGTGCGGGTGGTCACCCCCGGCACCCTGACCGAGGACGGTCTGCTCGATCCGAGGCGCCACAATTATCTCGCGGCGCTCGTGCGGCTGCGGCAGGGGGCGGCGGTGGCCTGGGTCGACATGTCGACCGGCGATTTCTTCACCGAATCCTGCGATCCCGCCGATCTGGCGGGCCTGCTCGCGCGCATCGATCCCGGGGAGATCCTCGCCCCGCCCGGCCTGGCGACGGATCCGGCGATGTCCTCCCAGCTCGAGGAATGGCGGGAGCGGCTCGACGACACCACCGGCATCCGTTTCGACAGCCTCCATGGCGAGAGACGGCTGTGCGAACATTTCGGCCTCGCCACCCTCGAAGGGCTGGGCGCCTTCGAGCGGGCCGAACTGGCGGCCGCCGGTGCCCTCCTGGACTACCTGCTGCTCACCCAGAAGGGACATCTGCCGCGTCTCGAACCGCCG
>JALSRW010000247.1 GCA_026984595.1 Alphaproteobacteria bacterium | reverse complement strand
GAGCTCATGCAGGCGGAAGACGTGGCCGAGGCGGTCCGCGACATGCGCCACCAGGTGATCGAGGATCTGGTCGCCCGCCACATCCCGGAAAAGGCCTATCACGAGCAGTGGGAGACGGAGAAGCTCGAGAAGGAGGTGAAGCAGATCCTCGCCCTCGATCTGCCGATCCGCGAATGGGCGAAGGAGGAGGGCATCGCCGAGGAGGAGATCCGCAAAAGGATCATCGATGCCAGCGACCGCCACATGGCCCAGAAGGTGGTGCAGTACGGCGAGCCGATCATCCGCATGGCCGAGAAGAGCCTCCTGCTGCAGGTGCTCGATCATCTCTGGAAGGAGCATCTGCTGCATCTCGACCATCTGCGCCAGGGCATTCATCTGCGGGGCTACGGCCAGAAGGATCCGCTCAACGAGTACAAGAGCGAGGCCTTCGCCCTGTTCGAGGCGATGCTCGCCAATCTGCGCCTCACCGTCACCCAGGTGTTGTCCTATCTGGAGATCCGGATGGCCCCCGAGGAACCGCCGGAGCCGGCTCCGGAGCCGGCCCGCCCGGCGGCGAAGAAGCGGGCGATGGCGATGGCCGGGGCCAATGGCGGTGCCGATCTCGATCCCAACGATCCCGCGAGCTGGGGCAAGGTCCCCCGAAACGCCCCCTGCCCCTGCGGCTCCGGCAAGAAATACAAACAGTGCCACGGCCGGTTGGTTTGAGCGGATTGCCTTTATGCCGTGGGCCGGCAAATGTGCGCCAGGATATTTCGCCTGTGAGCGCGAAGGGGTTGCTTCGCGTGGCTGCTCCCTGAACGCGCGTGTGTGAAGGCGGCGGGATCTGATGGCCCGCCGATCCGATCCCGTCCGCCCGTTCCCCTTTCCTCGACCCCTCCGCGTTACGCCCCAGAAGCTGCGAGAGCCTGGGAGCGGCGAATCCCTGCGCCGGGCCTATTCCATGATCCCGGAGAATGGCCCGAGAGGGTGAAGATGTCGGGAAGACCGCGGAACATGGGGCATGACCCCCGGGCCGGAGCGGCGCGGCGCCTTCTCCGACCGTCCCTCGGAGGCCGGGGGCCGACCGTTGCGACGGCTTCAGCCGCGGAGCGCGATTCCGGCCTCTCCTGCGCAGCGACGCAGGAAGGCGAAGCCCTGTTCGCTCACCTCCTCGGAGCCCGAGGCCACCGGGCGCCAGACCGAAAGGGCGCTGGCGATGTCGGGATGGAGATGGACGAAGCTCTCCAGCACCAGATCGCCCGAAAAGCCCGTCTCGGCGAGGGCCGCGAACAGCTCCCGCCAGTGCACATTCCCGGTTCCCGGCACACCGCGGTCGCTTTCGGAGAGATGCACGTAACGGATCTTTTCGGCATGGGCGCGCAGCGGTGCGGCGAAGCCCTTCTCCTCGATGTTCATGTGGTAGCTGTCGAGATGAATGAAGAGGTCGGGTTCGCCGATGCGATCGATCAGTTCCGCGGTCCGGGCGGCGGTGTTGAGGAGATGGTTTTCGTAGCGGTTGACGGGCTCGAGGCCGAGCGCGAGGCCCAGGGATCTGGCCTTGCGGGCCACCCGGCGGAGGCTGTCCGCGAGCACGGCGTATTCCGCCTCGGTGGGCGGTTCGCCCGTACAGCCGCCGATGGTGCCGTAGGTGACCCCGGTCAGACACCAGGAGCCCATGCGCGCCGTCACTTCGAGGGCATGCTCCAGGAAGCGCTCGGCGGCCTCGGCATGGGCCGGCAGGCTCGCATCCTTCGGCAGGCCCAAGGAACAGGTCAGCGCGAGACCGTGATCGCGGGCGATCTTGCGGCTCCATTCGGCATCCACCTCCTGCGGGCGCAGCAGCGGCACCTCGATGAGATCGAGACCGGCATCGGCGGCCGCCCGGCACATGGCGGGGGCACTGTCGCGGGTCCATTCCGGAGCCCAGAGGCAGGCATGGGCGCCAAGTCTCGGCATGGTCTTCCTCCCCGGTTCCTGCGGACGCCCGTCAGGCGGCGCCGACGATATGGGCGACGATCCGCTGCATGTCGGTCTGGGCCGTGATCTCCTCGGAGATCACCCGCCCCTGTCTCAGGGTGACGATACGATCGGCCACCGCGAACACATCGGTCAGGCGGTGGCTGATGAGAATGACGGCGATGCCCTGGCGTTTGAGCTCGCGGATGAGGTCGAGCACATGCTCCACCTCGCGCACGGCGAGGGCCGCCGTGGGCTCGTCCATGATCACCAGCTTGGGGTCGAAGGTCAGCGCCCGGGCGATGGCCACCGACTGCTGCTGGCCACCCGAAAGGGTGCCCACCTCCGCGTAGATGTCGGGGATGCGGGCGCCCAGCTTCTGCAGCATGGCATGGGCTTCCCGGTCGATGGTGCGCCGGTCGATCACCGGAAAAAGGCCGAGCAGGCGGCGCACCGGCTCGCGGCCGAGAAAGATGTTGGAGGGCACGTCCTGCTGCGGTGCCAGCGCCAGATCCTGGTAGATCATCTCGATGCCGCGACGGCGGATGTCACCCGGCTCGAGACCGGTGATGGGCTCGTCCCGGAACAGGATCTCGCCCGCATCCGGCTGGTAGACGCCGGTGATCACCTTCATCAGGGTGGATTTGCCGGCACCATTGTCGCCCACCACCGCCACCACCTCGCCGGGCTCGACCGCGAAGGAGACCTGGCGCAGCGCCTCGATGCTGCCGAAGCGTTTGCAGATGCCGCGGATCTCGAGGAGACTCACGCTTCCCTCCGGCGCCGCGCGGTCTGGTCGAGCCAGACGGCGAAGATGAGCACCGCCCCGATCGCCATCTGCTGGTAGAAGGACTGGACGGCGAGGAGATTGAGCCCGTTCTGCAGCACGCCCATGATCAGCGCGCCGATGAAGGTACCGAGGATCGAGGCACGTCCCCCGAACAGATTGGTGCCGCCGATGATGGCGGCGGTGATGGCGGTGAGTTCGTAGGTGAGGCCGGCGGTGGGATCGCCGGCGTTGACCCGGGCCATGAACAGCAGCCCGGCGATGCCGGCGGTGAGG
>JALSRW010000246.1 GCA_026984595.1 Alphaproteobacteria bacterium | reverse complement strand
CGCATCGCCCAGTCGACGGTGATCCCGGGCGCGATCGCGGAGAGCCTCTGCTGGAGCTTCTCGGCCTGGCTTCGGGTGTAGGTCTTGAGCGGCCCCTCGTCGCGCTCGCGGTTCCAGATCTCGCGATACGCCCGCCCCGAAGTGAAGGGACGCCGCGTGAGGATGACGAGCTGCAGCAGAGGCTGCCAGAACCAGGGGGAGTAGTCGATGACGCGCCGATCGGAGAGGAACTCGCTGAGATAACGCCGCATCGACCAGTAGTCGGTGGCATCGGGCGTGCCGAGATTGATGAGCAGCACCCCCACGCCCTCGCCCCGGCGCGGCTCCGCAGGGACTGCCTTTTCCGCAGGCTTCGCCGTCTGCTCCATGACCCGCTCCTCCGCTCCGAACGGGAGGTAACGACCCACCGGCGATGGGCAAGATGGCCGGCTGCTTCGTCAGCCTCCGGCACAGGCGGCGAGCCGCTCACGATCGCAGATGAAGATCGTCGACTTGCCGCTCAGCGCGATGAGGCCGCGGCGGCGGAACTGCGACAGGGTGCGGCTTACGGTCTCGATGGTGAGCCCGAGGAAGTCCGCCATGTCGGTCCGGGTCATGGGAAGATCGAGGCGCCCGCCGTCCGCGCCGCCGAGCCGCGTCTCGAGCTTGAGCAGGAAGCTTGCCACCCGCTCGGCGGCCGTCTTGCGTCCGAGAAGCAGCATCTGTTCCTGGGCGGCTGCAAGCTCACTCGTGGCCCGCGAGAGCAGATCGTGTTCGAGCCGGGGATGGCTGTGGACGAGCCGGAGAAAGGCGGGCCGCCGGAACCGGCACACCGTGGCCACGGTGACCGCCTCGGCGGTGCAGATATAGCGGTCGGCAAAGGCGAGTCCGAGGAAGTCGCCCGGCAGGAGAAAGCCGGTGATCTGGCGTCGGCCATCCTGAAGAAGCTTGTACAGTTTGAGCACTCCGGAGGTGAGCGTGAATACCTCCGTTGCCGAGTCCCCCTCGTAGAAGAGCGTCTCCCCGGTCTCAAGCCGGCTGCTCGCGCCGATGGCGGCGAGCTCCCGCCGCGCTTCGTCGGACAGCACGGCGCAGATCGCGAGCTCCTTCACGCGGCACACCGCACAGTCGATCGGTGCGCCGCGACAGACGGTGCAGCTCTCGCGTGGATCGAGCACTCCGGGTGACCTTTGCCCCGACCTCAAACGCATATGCGCTTCCCTTTGACATGGGTCAATGAGCGAGAGCGTCGCGGCCGTAGCGTTAGGTAATCGGGATTCCGGCGTGCTGCATGAAGGGCTCGCACAGCGGCTGGCACTGGCGGGAGCTCGGGAACGGCGAGTACGACATCCTCTGGCCTCTGATCAGGGCTCTCGAGGGGCGCGCCGACCGGACCCTCTGGGTCGCGAGCCTCAGGCGGTGGGTGGGCCGTGCGCAGGATCGGCGGGGCGCCGCGGCCCTGCGCTACGCATCCTCTCCCGTGCTCGCCGGCTGCCTCTACGACTGCTTCGAGGAGGAGGGGAGACAGGGTCGCTGTCTTCGGCTCTTCCGCGTCTGGATGGTGGAACCCGGCCTCCCGGGAAGGGTCGCGGAGGGGTTGCTGACCTGCGCCCGGGCGTTCGCGCGCCAGCGCGGCTGCCTGCGTCTCTTCCTGCCGCGGCGCGCGCTCCGCGGTGGGGCGCTGCCGGCCGGGCTGGACAGGGGCCTCCCCCGTCTGGCCCTTCGCGGCACGGGGGACGGTTGGCTCCTCGAGCTCGAGCATTATCTCGGTGAACCGATACCTCCGCCGACCGGCAATGGGAGGGTGCGGTGAGATCACTCCTGCGACTGCTCGGCCTGCTCCTCCTTCTCGTCCCGGGCATGATCCCCGCGTCGGGGAGCCGGGCGGCCGAACTCGTGATGTTCGAGAGTGCAAGCTGCGAGTGGTGCGCCGCCTGGCACCGCGAGGTCGGCCCCATCTATCCCAAGACCGCCGAGGCACGTCGCGCGCCGCTTAGACGGGTGGACATTGACGCACCCCGACCTCCGGACCTCGCCTTCATCAGAGGCATCCGCTACACGCCGACCTTCGTGCTCATCGACCGCGGGCGCGAGCTGGGGCGGATCACGGGCTATCCCGGCGAGGACTTCTTCTGGGCGCTGCTGGACGAGCTCCTCGCGCGACTCGACCGCATGGCCCGGAACGAACGCTGAGCGTTTGCTGCGGCATATCCTCGCACTTGCTAATTCACGGATTTCGAATATGCTTGGCTGCGCCCGGTGGCGGCGCTAGGCTGTTCTGCATCACGAACAGCCGACGAAGGGCCAGAGGAGGGAGAAGAACATGAAAGGGGCCAGGCCGGCCGTTCTTCTCGGCGTCATCCTGCTGTTCGGTGGCGGCATCCTGTCCGGGGACGCCGGTGCGGCCGAGACGCGCACCGAACAGGGGATCACCTTCACGATCGTGGACCACGAAATTCCCGAGTCCCTGACCGGCAGGCCCGGCAACCCCGAGGATGGCCGCAGGTGGTTCGTGAACCGCAAGCTCGGCAACTGCCTCGCCTGTCACGCGGTGGCGGCGCTCGAGGGTGAACCTTATCATGGCGAGATCGGGCCGAGCCTCGACGGTGTCGCGAGCCGGCTCAGTGAAGGCGAGATGCGGCTGCGTCTCGTCGATCCCAAGGTCGTCAATCCGGATACCATCATGCCCGCATTCTTCCGCTCAAGCGGGCTGAACAACGTAGCCGAGAAGTTCAAGGGGAAGACGATTCTCACCGCCCAGCAGATCGAGGACATCATCGCCTTCCTCAAGACGCTGAAGGAGGAATGAGGCAGGACGTTCGCACACGGAGGTCTGAAATGCGCAGTGCGACCCACGATCTCAGTCGCCGCAGGCTGTTTGGCGTCATTGGCGGCACTTTGACAGCGGTTGGCCTGTCGATGCTGATCAGCGCGCCGGCACGGGCGGATCTTGCCGCCGTGCAGAAGCTGATCGCCAAGATCGCGGGCGACCGCAAGATCCAGGAGGGGCGGATCACCCTCGATGCCCCGGG
>JALSRW010000245.1 GCA_026984595.1 Alphaproteobacteria bacterium | reverse complement strand
CGAGGGATTCCGGCTGCTGGCCGAAGGTGCCGCCGATGCCGCCACCCTCGATGCCGTCTACCGTGACTGCGGCGGCTTTCGCATGGGGCCCTTCGAGCTGGTCGATCTGATCGGCCTCGACGTCAATCTCGCCGTCACGAAAAGCGTGTTCGCGGCCTGCCACTACGATCGCCGCTACACCCCTTCGCTGTTGCAGGAGGAGATGGTCGCCGCCGGCCGCCTCGGCCGCAAGACCGGCCGCGGCTTCTACCGCTACGGAGAGGGCGGCGAACGGCCCGAACCCGCCTCGGAACCCGGCGCGCCGGTACCGGCGGAGATCACCGTCGAGGGGCATCTCGGACCGGCCGAACCGCTGCTCGATCTGGCCCGCGAAGCGGGCATCGCGGTCCGCTGGCAGCCGCACGGCCCGGGTCTGGTGCATCTCGGCGAGACGGTGCTGCTGATGACCGACGGCATCGCCGCGAGCGAACATGCGGCGCGCCAGAACCGGCCGGTGGTGACCTTCGATCTGTGTGGCGATTTCCGGGCGGCGAAGCGGATCGCGATCGCCGCCGCCGGTCGCTGCGAGCCGGCCCATGTGGCGGCGGCCGCCGGCCTGTTCCGGGCGATGGGCAAGAAGGTGACGCGGATCGCCGATCTGCCCGGCATGGTGATCCTGCGCACCCTCGCCATGCTCGCCAACGAGGCCGCCGATCTCGTGCATCACGGCATCGCCGAAGCGGAGGCCGTCGATCTCGCCATGCGCAAGGGGGTGAACTATCCCCGAGGTCCCCTGGACTGGGCGCGGAAGGTCGGCTGGCTGCGGATCCTCGAATGTCTCGATCATCTCGCCCGCAGTTACGGGGAGGAGCGCTACCGCTGTTCCCTGTGGCTGCGCCAGCGGCTGTGGCAGGAGGCCCACCGTCATGGATAGGCACGCCCTCGCCGCCCGTGTCGCCCGCGGCATGTACGCCCGGGATTTCGCCGCCCAGAGCCTCGGTCTCGAGATCCTGGAGGTGGACGCCGGCTTCGCCCGGCTGGCGATGCGGGTGCGGCGCGAGATGCTCAACGGCCACGCCCTCTGTCACGGCGGCTACATCTTCACCCTGGCCGACACCGCCTTCGCCTATGCTTGCAATTCCGACAATCATGTCACCGTGGCGCTGGCCTGTCACATTTCCTTCATCGCCCCGGCCCGCGAGGGGGACCGTCTCGTGGCGGTGGCCCGCGAGGTGGCGAGGGCCGGCCGCACCGGCGTCTACGATGTCACGGTACGTGACCAGGAGGGGGCGACCATCGCCGCGTTCCGGGGCAACAGCTACCGCACCCGCGGCCATGTGGTGGAGCCGGAAAGCCTGGGCGAGGGCTAGGAGGGGCTGCCATCGCCGCCGACGCCACCCGCCCACATCAGGAATTTGGCGAGGCGCGGCGCGGGATCGGTGATGTCGGCCGGGTGCCGCCAGCGGGCACCCCACGCCTCGCGGCCGGCCTGCGACAGGGCGCGCGATCCATGCGCGTGCAGGATCTGCCGGCAATGCTTCAGGAACACGCCGGGGTTGAGCATCCGCCGCCCTACGACATAGTCGGTCGGACGGGTCACGGTGCCCGCAGCCGTCTCCGCCACCAGCCGCGGCAGATGCAGGCCGCAATCCAGGAAATAGCGCACATAGCCGGGCAGGCGGGGGTTGATCTCGATCACCTTGGGCGTGCCGCAGCGGGCGTCGATCTTGAACTCGACCTCCGCCGGTCCCCGCCATCGCACGGTCTCGAAGAAGGGCAGCACCGTCTCCACCAGCCGCGGTTCGCAGGTGCTCACCGCCATCGCCGTGATGCCGCCGGTGAGCGGATATTGCCGCAGGCTCTGCAGGGTGAACCAGGCCACCGGACGCGAATTGCGATCGAACAGCAGGGTCGCCGCATGCATCGCATCGGGCGGGCCGGGGATGTACTCGCAAACCAGCTCCTTTTCGCCATCCTCGACACGGGCCTGCGCGATGTCCGCATAGCACCGCACGCCCCGGGCGCCGCCGATGTCGAAGCGCGGCTTGACGATCACCGGCCCGCGCCCCTCGCCGTCGGAGAACAGCCGCGGCACGGGAATGCCGAGGCGCCGGCAGAGCCGATAGGTGCGGCGTTTGTCGTAGGCCGCCAGCACCGTCTCGTGGTCGGGAAAGGTGAGCGCGAAACGGCGTGCCAGGGTCGCGTGCATGCGGCTGAGGCGGACCACCTCGGGAGTGGTCATGGCCAGCAGCACATCCACCCGCGCCGCGACCAACCGCTCGACGAGCTCACCCGGCGGCAGCGCCCCGGACAGGGGCAGATGCGCCCTGCAGTAGCGCGAATGCAGGCCCAGCGGCGGTATCCGCCGGTCGCAGGCGATCACCCGGAACCCGCCCCGGCCGAGATCGCGGATCACCGCCAGCGCCGCGCGATCGAGCGCTCTGGTCACGGCCACGCCGGGCATCGCGGCCGGCTCCGTTCTAGGGGGCCGTCGGGGCATCGGCGAACTTCCAGTGTTCGGCGAGCCATCGATGGGCCCGGAACAGGGGCGCTGCGGCGAGGTTGGTCGTGCGCCGGGGCGCCCGGTAGCAGAGCATGGTGGGCAGGAAGCCGAAGCCGCGCCGCGCCTTCACCTGCCGCTGCAGGATGCCGGCATGGAGGCGTTGGAGCCCGAGCTCGATGGCCAGCCGCACCGGCCGGTAATAGGCGAGATTGAAATAGAGCAGCGAACCGCGGGCGCGCGTTTCGAAGCCGCAGAAGGGCAGATGCCCGGAGCGTCCGTCGTGCACCAGTACCGTGAAACCCAGAAGCTCCCGGCCGGCGAACCCGCCCAGAATCACGCAGTGATCGCCGAGCTCCCGCTTGAGCAGGGGGAACAGCCCGGGGCGCCAGGGAAAGGGCACCTCGGGGTTGCGGCGCTCGTGATGGGCGCGGGCGAGCCCATAGAGCCGCGCGGCCCATGGCTCGGGATCGGCGATCTCGCGGATCTCGACGCCGCTGCGCGCGCATCTGCGGATCTCTTTGCGGACCATGCCCGGG
>JALSRW010000244.1 GCA_026984595.1 Alphaproteobacteria bacterium | reverse complement strand
TGTAAGCAGCAGCAATATTGCCAACCGTCCGAAAAGCGTGCGCACCACCTATTCTCCCTGTCCGTCACGCGCCCCGCTTTCGAGCATAGAGATCCGCAGCGCCCTGCCCAGCCACTTCACGCAAGCGTGACGGCTACGCGGCAGCGGACGTCGCGGCGGCGAGGAAGTCTTTGCGACGGCCGGCGGTGCCGCCTAGACTGTCGCCGCGAGGTTCAGGCGAGGCGGGCGGCAGCGTGAAGCGCACCACCAGGTTCCGGCAGCTCGTCGAGGCACCGGAAATCCTCTGTCTTCCGGGGGTTCAGGATGCGCTGACCGCACGGGTCGCGGAACGGGCGGGCTTTGACGCCATCACCTGTGGCGGCTACTCGGCCACCGCCTGCCTCCTCGGCCGTCCCGACACCTCGGTCCTGTCGCTCACCGAGCTCGCCGATCATTACCGCCGGATCTGTGATGCGGTGGAGGTGCCGGTGTTCGGTGACGGCGACACGGGCTTCGGCAATATCACCAACGCGGTGCGCACGGTGCGCATGCTGGAAGCCGCCGGGCTCGCCGGCACGTTCCTCGAGGATCAGGTCTTTCCCAAGCGTTGCGGGCACATGACCGGCAAGGCGGTGGTCCCGGTCGAGGAGATGGTGGCCAAACTCAAGGCCGCCCTCGATGCCCGTCGCGATCCCGATTTCGTGCTGGTCGCGCGCACCGACGCGATCGCCGTCGAGGGCCTCGATGCGGCCATCGAGCGGGCCAACATCTACCGCGAGACCGGTGTCGACATGATCTTCGTCGAGGCGCCCGAGAGCGTCGAGGCGATGCGCCGGATCTGCCGCGAAATCCCCGCCCCCTGCCTCGCCAACAACATCGAGGGCGGCCGCACCCCGCTGCTGAGCGGCGCCGAGTTGCAGGAGATCGGCTATGCGGCCTACGCCCATCCGGTGGCCATCTCGCACGCCATCGCGCATCTCGCCTTCGAGCTGTTCACGGCGCTTCGCCGCGACGGCACGACGGCGGCCCTGGCCGACCGGATGACGGGCTTTTCCGAGTTTCACGCGCTGCTCGGCCTGCCGGAGCAGCGTCGGGCGGAGGAACGCTACCAGGATTTCGCGCAAGATCTCCTCGCCCGCCACGGCCGGACGTCCCGATAACCGCGACCACAACCGAAAGGGAGGAAACACGCATGCGATACGGTCTCCTGGGAACCAGCCTCGCGGTGGCACTGGCCGCCGGCCTGGGTGCGGCCGAGGCCGCGCCCGTCGAGATGCGGGTCAGCCATCAGCTTCCCCCCAAGCACCACATCGCCCAGGTCATCGAGAAATGGGGCGAACGGATCGAGCAGTATTCGAACGGGGAGATCGACGTCCAGATCTTCGGTGCCAACCAGGCCTTCAACGCCAAGCAGAACTACCCGGCGGTGGCCAAGGGCGAGATCGAGGCCGCCTTCTCGGTCAATTTCCAGTGGGGCAAGACGATCCCCGAGATGAACGTGACCCTCAAGCCCTACTCGGTGACCGACATCGACATCCTGCGCAAATGGCCGGGCTCCGAGCCGGCCCGCTATCTCGAGGGGCTGCTGGAGAAGAAGGGGGTCAAGAACGTCGTCTGGATGTTCACCACCAACATGAGCGCGGTGACATCCAAGGACAGGCCGCTGATCCGGCCCGAGGATTTCCAGGGGGTCAAGATCCGCGGTCTCAACCCGCTGGTCGATGCCGGCCTTCGGGCGCTGGGCGCCGCACCCTCGGCGATGTCCGGCTCCAAGGTCTATCAGGCGCTGCAGACCGGGGTCATCGATGCCGGGCTGACCGACATCTCGGCCGCCTATTCGCGCAAGTACTACGAAGTTCAGAAATACGTCACCGCCACGCCGATGTTCAGCGTGTTCTTCCACGGCTACGTCAATCCGGCCTGGTGGAACGGGCTCACCGACGCGCAGCGGGCGGCGATCGAGAAGGCCAGTGCCGAAGCCGCCGACTTGGCCCTCGAGGCCACCCTCGAGGCGGCCGCCAAGGCGCCGGATCAGCTCCGCGAGAAGGGCATGATCGTCCATATCCACACCCCCGAGGAGATCGCCGCCATGAAGGCGGTGATGGACCCGGCCTTCAGCAAGGCCTTCGCCGAGGCCACCGGGGAGAGCGGGCAGAAGCTGCTGGACATGATCAACGCCATGTAGGCGGCGCCCCGGTGCCGGAGAAGGAGGCCAAGGAAGGGATCCCGCCCGCCGTGCCGGGCGGGGTTCTGCTGCTCGGCCTCGAACGGCTGTCGCGCTGGCTGGCGATCACCGCCGCCGGTTTCGGTGCCCTGGTGGTGCTCGGCCTGACTGCGCTGATCGCCTACTCGGTGGTGATGCGCTACCTGGCCAACCGGCCCCAGACCTGGACCGACGAGCTGGCCGGGTATCTGCTGGTGCTGACGGTCATGCTCGGGGTCGGCGAGGCGGCACGCCGTGGCGAGCATATCGGCGTCGATCTCGTGACCCGGAAGCTCGGACCCGTGGGGCGCTGGCGCGCCCGCCTCTGGGGCTGGGCCAGCACCGTGCTGGTGGCTGCGGTGCTGCTGCAGAGCGCACTCGAGATGGTGCGCTTCTCGCGCATGGTAGGGCTGATGTCGGAGGGCTATGTCGAGGTTCCGATCTGGATCCCGCAGAGCGCGATGGTGCTGGGCATGGCCCTGCTGCTGCTGGTCGGAGTGAGCCGGCTTCTCCTCGAACTCGCCCGCGGTCCCGACGACGGGACCGGTTGCGCATGACGCTGGCCCTCATTCTTTCGGGGCTCGTCCTCCTGCTGCTCACCGGCCTGCCCATCTTCGCCGGGCTCGGCCTCATGGCCGGCGCGCTCCTGATTCTGGTGGAGGGGCAGATCGGCTCGCTGGCCGAGATCGTCTTCGGCAAGATCGACGTCTATCTGCTGGTCGCCATTCCGCTTTTCGCCCTGATGGCGCACATCATGATCCGCTCGCGGGTGGTCGACGATCTCTACGACGCCGCCCACACGCTGGTGCGCCATCTGCCGGGCGGGCTGGGGGTGGCCACCGTTCTCTCCTGCACC
>JALSRW010000243.1 GCA_026984595.1 Alphaproteobacteria bacterium | reverse complement strand
GTCGATCACCACCGACACGGGCAAACAGCGGTACAGCGGACTTAAAATCCGCTGGCCCGATCGGGCCGTCCGGGTTCGACTCCCGGAGGGGCCACCAGCCGCGGCGCCATCCGCGAATCGCTCAGACGAGTTCCTGCTCCTCCGCCTCGGCGGCCGCCAGATCCTCGAGGATCGGGCAGTCGGGGCGCTCGTCGCCGTGGCATTTCTCGGCCAGATGCTCGAGTTCGGCCTTCATCGCCTCCAGCTCGCGGATCTTGCGCTCGATCTCGCCGATGCGGGCAAGCGCGATGGCCTTGACATCGGCACTCGCCCGGTTGCGGTCGAGATAGAGATCCAGGAGCTCGCGGCACTGGCGCACCGAGAAACCGAGCGATCGCGCCCGCTGCACGAAGCGCAGCAGACGCACGTCCCGCTCGCTGTAGTCGCGATAGCCGTTGTTCTTGCGACCGCTGGGGACGATCAGTCCGATGTCCTCGTAGTAGCGCAGGGTCTTGGCCGGAAGGCCGCTGCGCTGGGCTGCTTGACCGATGTTCAAGGCATCACTCCCGGTCCAGTCGAGGTGTCCAGCGACGCAGGGTCAAGGAGTTGGTGACCACGCTGACGCTGGATGCCGCCATCGCCGCTCCGGCCAGGGCCGGGCTCAGATAGCCCGCCGCCGCCAGGGGGATGCCGCTGGTATTGTATATGAACGCCCAGAACAGGTTCTGCCAGATCTTGCGACGCGTCGCCTTGGCGATTTCCAGCGCCGCCGGCACCAGGGTGGGACGGGTGCGCATCAGGGTGATGCCGGCGGTCTCCAGCGCCGCATCGGCGCCCGAACCCATGGCGATGCCGACATCGGCGGCGGCCAGTGCCGGGGTGTCGTTGATGCCATCACCGACCATCGCCACCACATGCCCCTGTTCGCGCAACCGCTCGACCTCCCCCGACTTGTCCTCGGGCCGCACCGGCGCGCGCACCTCGTCGATCCGAAGGCGCGCCGCCACCCGCTCGGCGGCGAGGCGGTTGTCGCCGCTGAGCATCACCGTGCGCACCCCCTGCTCGTGCAGCCGCGCGATCGCCGTGGCGGCATCCTCGCGGATGCGGTCGGCGAGGGCGATGAGACCCAGCACCCGATCGTCGCGGGCCACCCAGACCACCGTGTAGGCCTGTTCCTCGAGCTCCCGGGCGCGCGGCTCCAGCTCCGCCGGCAGGGGTGCCTTCTCGGCGACGAAGGGGGCACGGCCGATGCGCACCACATGCCCCTCGGCCACGGCCTCGATCCCCTGCCCGACGACGCTCGAAAAGCTCTCCGCCCGGGTGATCTCAAGACCCCGTTCCTCGGCGGCACGGACGATGGCCCGGCCGAGGGGATGCTCGCTGCCGAACTGGGCGGTGGCGGCGATCGCCAGCAGCTCCGTCTCCTCGCCCGCCAACGGCACCAGCGCGGTGACCTCGGGCTTGCCCTCGGTCAGGGTGCCGGTCTTGTCGAACACCACCACATCGACATTGTGGGCGCGTTCCAGGGTCTCGATGTCCCGGATCAGGATGCCGGCACGGGCCGCCGCGCCGGTACCCGCCACCAGGGCTGTCGGGGTGGCCAGACCGAGGGCGCAGGGGCAGGCGATGACCAGCACCGAGACGGCCGCCACCAGCGCCATCTCGAAGCTGCCGCCCAGGGCCATCCAGCCGCCGAAGGTGAGGATCGCGATGCCGATGACGACGGGTACGAAGATGGCGCTCACCTGATCGACCAGACGCTGGATGGGGGCTTTGCCGGCCTGGGCCTGCTCGACGAGGCGGGCGATCTTGGCGAGCGTGGTGTCGGTGCCCACCCGGGTGGCGGTAAAACGCACCATGCCGGCACCGTTCAGAGCGCCGGCGATCACCGGCTGGCCGGGGCCACGGGCCACCGGCATGCTCTCGCCGGTCACCAGCGATTCGTCGAACTCGCTCTCGCCATCGACGATCTCGCCGTCCACCGGCACCCGCTCGCCGGGGCGCAGCACCAGCAGATCGCCGACCCGGACCTCGCGCACCGGGACCTCGACCTCGCGGCCGTCGCGCACCACGCGAGCGGTCTCGGGGCGCAGCGACATGAGCTGGCGGATGGCCTCGGAAGCGCTGCGCTTGGCCCGCTCCTCCAGCCATTTGCCGGTCATCACCAGGGTGATGATCACCGCCGAGGCCTCGAAATAGAGCTCGCCGGCGACGGCGTCGCCGTACATCAGCACCAGCACCAGGCTGTAGAGATAGGCGGCGCTGGTGCCCATGGCCACGAGCAGGTCCATGTTGCCGCTCCTGGCCTTCAGCGCCTTCCAGGAACCGGTGTAGAAATGCCAGCCGGAGATGAACTGCACCGGCGTTGCCAGCGCGACCTCCAGCCAGGGCGAGAGATGGAACGGGACGCCGAAGGCGCGCCAGATCATCTGCGCCACCAGCGGCAGGGTGAGGACAATGGCGAGCGAAAGGGTCCAGGGCACGCGACGGGCGGCCCGGGCTTCCTCCTCGCTCTCCTCGCCGGCATGCTCCTCCTCGACCAGACGCGCTTCATAGCCGGCACGCCGCACGGCTTCCAGGAGATCGCCGACCTCCACCGCGCCTTCGGGAGCCCGCACCTCGGCCCGTTCGAGAGCGAGATTGACGCTGGCGTCGATCACCCCGGGGACGGCCTCGAGGGCCTTTTCCACCCGGCCGGCGCAGGAGGCACAGGTCATGCCGTGGATGACGAGCTGCAGGCGGGTTTCCGGCACCTTGTAGCCGGCCTTGCCCACGGCCGCGACGACGGCCCCGGCATCGGCGCCCGGCTCGAGCTTCACCTCGGCCCGCTCGAGGGCGAGATTGACATCCGCCTCCCGCACCCCCGCCACGGCACGCAGGGCCTTCTCCACACGGGTCGCACAGGCGGCACAGCTCATGCCTTCGATGGGCACGGACAGTCGGGTGACATCTGTTTTTCCGGGTGTTTTTCCGGGAACAACGGTCGCAGTCGCCATTTCGCGCCTCCTCGGGGCCGGCTCGTCGACCGGGTATGTGCGGTTTCCAGTTGCTGGAAGGTCAAGGGG
>JALSRW010000242.1 GCA_026984595.1 Alphaproteobacteria bacterium | reverse complement strand
ACCCCGACGCGGTGCTGGCGGAAATCGCCGCCACCAATGCCAAGCTCGACGCGCTCGGGCTGGTGCTCGACAGCGACCCACGCCGGGTCACCAAGACCGGCAGCGCGCAGACGAGTGACCCGGTGAACGACCCGACCGCCGACACAACATCCGACCCGGCGCCGACCGACCAACAGGACTGATCAACATGGACACGATGATCGAACTGCCGGCCCTGCGCCGGTCGGCGGAGCTTGCGCCGAACACGGCCGATACCGAGGCCCGCACCGTCGAGGTGATCTGGTCGGCTGGAGCACGTGTGCGCCGGTCGAGCCTCTTCGGCGAGCCCTATGACGAGGAACTGAGCCTCGATCCAGCCCATGTGCGGCTGGAGCGGTTGAACGCGGGCGCGCCCTTCCTGAAGGTGCATGAGATCGACACGCTGGATGCCGTGATCGGCTCGGTGGTGCCGGGCTCGGCCCGCATCGAAAACGGGCGTGGCATTGCGCAGGTCAGGATCAGCGAACGCACCGATGTCGAACCGATCTGGCGCGACATTCAGGCCGGGCACATCCGGGCGGTCTCCATCGGCTACCAGGTTCACCGTTTCGAGGTCACCAAATCTGAGGCGGGCCGCGAGCTTTGGCGCGCGGTCGACTGGACGCCCTTCGAAGTATCGGCCGTGCCAGTCGGCGCCGATCCCGTCGCGGGGTTCCGCGCCCAATCCCCCCTTCACGATTGCGTCCTCCATCGCCGGGACGTGCAACCCACCACCAAAGGAGCCATCCCGATGACCGACAAGACCGAGACCCCGGCGAGCGACGCCGCAAACCGCACCATCGACCAGCCGACCGAACCGGTCGCGGCCGAGGACACCGCCATGGCCGAGCCGAAAACGCCCGCGACCGAGCCGCAAACCGCTGCGGTCGAGACCCGCGTGCAGCCGAAGGCGCAGAAACCTGAAGCCGTCGCCGCAGCCGACACCGAAGCTGCAGCGACTCGCGCCCGCGAGGTCGAGCGCGACCGCGTCTCCACCATCTACGATCTTGCCGGTCGCCTGAACCTCGAGCGCAGCTTTGCCGAGGATCTGGTCAAGCGCGGCACCAATATCGACGAGGCCCGGCGCCTGATCCTCGATCAGGTTGCCGCCAAGTCCGAAGAAACCCGCACCTTCAGCCAGGTGTCGATCCCGCTCGGTGGCCGCGACGAGGCGATCACCCGGCGCGAGGCCGTGGCCAACGCGCTCTTGCACCGCTACAGCCCGACGCTCTTCGAGCTCGAGGACGCCGCGCGCCAGTATCGCGGCATGACGCTGCTGGAACTCGCCCGCGAGAGCCTCGGCAATGCCGGGGTCAATACGCGGGGCCTGTCCCGCGACGAGGTGGCCACGCGCGCCCTGCATTCGACGTCCGACTTCCCCGAGATCCTTTCGGCGGTCACCAACAAGACGCTCCGGCAGGCCTACGAAGCTATCCCCGGACCTTCATGCTGTTCTGTCGCCAGGTACTCGCGACCGACTTCAAGGCGATGCACCGGGTGCAGCTCGGCGAGGCCCCGCAACTGCTGGAGGTGGGCGAAAGTGGCGAGTTCAAGCGCGGCACGCTCGGTGAGAGCAAGGAGAGCTACAAGGTCAAGACCTATGGCCGCGTGGTCGCGATCACCCGCCAGACCCTGATCAACGACGATCTCGACGCCTTCACCCGGATCCCGGCGATGTACGGCAACTCCATCGCGCAACTGGAATCCGACGTGGTCTGGGGCATCATCACTGCCAACCCGGCCATGGCCGATGGCAACGCGCTGTTCCACGCCACCCACAAGAACCTCGCGGGCACCGGCGCGGCGCTGGCGGTCGATGCGGTGGGGGCGGCGCGGGCCGCGATGGCCAAGCAGACGGGTCTCGACAAGAAGACCGTTCTGAACGTCCGCCCGGCCTACCTGATCGTGCCGGCCGCGCTGGAGCTGAAGGCCGAGCAGCTGGTCGCCCAGAACCTCGTGCCCGCCGCGACCGCCAGCGTGGTACCGCAGTCGATCCGCACGCTCACCCCGATCAGCGAGCCGCGGCTGGACGCCGCCAGCGCGACCGCCTGGTATCTGGCTGCCAGCCCGAACCAGATCGACACCATCGAATACGCCTATCTCGAGGGTCAACAGGGCGCCTATGTCGAGACCCGCAACGGCTTCGATGTGGACGGCGTCGAGATCAAGTGCCGCCTCGACTTCGGCGCCAAGGCCATCGACTGGCGCGGCCTCTACAAGAACCCGGGCGCGTAGACCCGGCCTTCCCTGACATCTGAACCCTGGCGGGCGGTCCAACCGGGCCGCCCGTTCCCGTTTGCAAAGGATCCCGCCCATGAAAAACTACGTCCAGCCCGGCAACACCATCACGCTCACCGCACCCTATGCCGTCACGTCCGGCGACGGCCTGCTCGTCGGCTCCATCTTCGGCGTGGCCGCCGGGGACGCCGCCAATGCCGAAACCGTCGAGGTCGCGCTCACCGGTGTCTTCGATCTCAAGAAGGTCGCGAGCCAGGCCTGGTCGGCAGGCGACAAGGTCTATTGGGACAACACCAACAAGGAAGCCACCAAGACCGCCACGGGGAACACGGCTGTAGGCGTGGCAACCGAAGCCGTCGCTGGCGGCGCGGGCGACGTGATCGGCCGGGTGCGCCTGAACGCGAGCTTCTGATGACGGCGTTTGCCGCAATTCTGGATGCGCTGTTTGCCGACCCGAACATCGGGCGCGACGCGATCTATACCTCCGATGGCGGCGCGCCCGTTCTGGTGCGCATTGTCTCACGGCAGGCTGATGCCATCACCGACTTCGGCGACGCGCGCCTCTGGTCGGAAACGACCCGGATCGACTTGCGTGTCGCCGAGGTTCCGGCGCCGCGTCCCGGCGACCGCATCGAGATCGGCGGCGAGGCCTTCCTCATCCAGGGCGAGCCCGTCCGCGACCGCGAGCGGCTCGTCTGGACCGTCGACCTGCGCCCGGCCTGACCGCGATGAAGCTGAAGCTCGACATCACGCCGGATCTCGTCGCCGCCATGGCGGCCGAGGTGAATGCGGGC
>JALSRW010000241.1 GCA_026984595.1 Alphaproteobacteria bacterium | reverse complement strand
TGGCGGTGACGGCAACGATCTGCTCGACGGTGGTGATGGCGCCGACATGCTCTATGGCGGGGCCGGCGACGACACCTTTCTGCTCGGGCTCGCCGAGGACGGACCGGACCGCATCTTCGACCATCGGGGGGTCAACGGCCTGCGCCTCGAGGATGCCGGCGATGCCGTGATTTCGGCGCGCATGAACGGCGCCGATCTCGAACTGCTGGCCGACGGCCAGAATCTCGCCACGATCCTGGGCTATGCCGACGATCCCGCCGCCTGGAAGGATATCGCCATCGGCGGCGAAACCCGGCCGCTGGCCTCGCTGCTGCCGCAGACCGGCGACGGGCAGAGCGATCTCCTCGCGCGTTTCGGCGAGGCGCCGGATCAGAGCGGCAGTGCCGGCAGCGACATTCTCCACGGCGGCGAAGGCAGCGACTGGCTGGCCGGGGGCGCCGGCAACGATGTGCTCGGCGGCGGGCCGGGCGCAGATCTGCTGGAGGGCGGGCCGGGCAACGATCTGCTGCGCGGCGGCGAAGGCGACGACGTCTATCTGCTCCGGGCCGGCGACAGCGGCATCGATCGCATCGAGGATGCCGCCGGCAGCAACCGGCTGGCGATGCCCGACGCCGGCAGCGGGGAGATCGGCGGCTTTCTCGCCGGCGACGATCTCTGGGTGACGGTGGACGGCGCGCCGGCCGCGATCTTCGAGGGCTTCGGCCAGCACCCCGAGGCCCTGGCCGGGGTGCAGACCGGCGACGGTTTCGTGCCCGCCCGCGAACTCGCCGGCCAGGACCAGAGCTGAGCGATGGCCCGGCTTCAGCCCTTCGCGAAGAGGCCGGCTCCGGCCAGGGCCGGATAGAGCTTGCGGTAGCGCGCGAACAGCTCGCGATAGGCTGCGACTGCATCGGCCTCGGGGCACACTTCCGTACCGGCCGCGGGCAGCACGCGCGCTACCGCATCCCCGAAATCGGAAAACATGCCGGTGCCGATGCCGGCCAGCATGGCGGCCCCCAGCGCCGGCCCCTCCTCGGCCGTGGTCGGCAATAGCGGCCGGTCGAGCTGGGCTGCGAGGATCCTGCGCCAATGCGGGTTCTGCGCGCCGCCGCCGGCCAGCACCAGCCGGTGCGGCTCGAGGCCGAGACCGCGCATACGGGAAAGACAGTCGGCGAAGGCGAAGCCCACCCCCTCGATCAGCGCCCGCAGCAGATGGCGCCGGTCGTGGGCCAGCGACAGACCGACCCAGGCGCCGCGGGCATCGGGATCCATGTGGGGCGAGCGCTCGCCGGCCAGATAGGGCAGGAAGAGGAGCCCTTCGGCCCCGGCCGGGAGCGCGGCGATCTCCTCGAACAGGCGGTCGAACAGGGCGCCGTCGGCGTCGCTCGCGGCCAGCACCTTTTCGGTGAACCAGGCCAGCGCACCGCCCGCCGACAGCACCACCCCCATCAGATGCCAGCCGCCGGGTACCGCCGCACAGAAGGCGTTGAGCCCGCCCTCGGGATCGGTCACCGCGCGGTCGGCGTGGATGAAAAGCGTGCCCGAGGTGCCGATCGAGCAGACCCCGTCGCCGGCGGCGGTGATCCCCGCACCGATCGCCGCGCAGGCATTGTCGCCGCCCCCGGCCACCACCGGCAGTCCTTCGGGAAGGCCGCTGGCCGCGGCACCCGCGGCATCGATGCGGGCGACGATCTCCGGTCCCTCCCGGACCGTGGGCAGCCAGGACCGCGGGATCTCCAGCGCCTCCAGCATCTCCGGGCTGTAGTCGCGTGCGCGGATGTCCAAGAGCAGGGTGCCGGAGGCGTCCGCGGCATCGGTGGCGGCCGTGCCGGTCAGCCGCAGGCGCAGGAAATCCTTGGGCAGCAGCACCTGTGCGATGCGGGCATGGGCCTCGGGCTCCCGTTCCGCCAGCCACAGGATCTTGGGCGCCTGGAAACCGGCACTGGGGCGGTTGCCGGTGATCTCCAGCACCCGTGCCCGGCCCAGCCGTCGTTCGATCTCCGCGCATTGGGCGCCGGTCCGGGCATCGTTCCAGAGAAGTGCCGGGCGGATCACCGCCCCATCGGCATCGAGGAACACCGAGCCGTGCATCTGCCCCGACAGACCGAGCCCGAGGATCTCGGCCCCTTCCGTCTGCGCAAGGATGCGGGCGAGGCATTCGCGCGCCGCCCGCCACCAGTCTTCGGGCCGTTGCTCGCTCCAGCCGGGCTTCGGGGTAGAGAGCGGATAGGATGCGCCGGCGCGCGCCCGGATCCGCCCGGATGCGTCGAGGGCCACCGCCTTGAGGGCGCTCGTGCCGACATCGAGGCCGATGGTCACCGCATCACGGTCGCTGGTCATGGTTCGCCTCCCTGGACCCTGTTCTCTGTCCCTTTACCGTCCCCGGCACCTCTTCTATATGCTGCGGGCGCGCGACGCAGCCGCCAACCGTGGGGCATCCGCCCGAGCCCAGCCGAAGAAGTGACCCCGAGCGTGTCCGAAACCCGAGACAGCCGAGCCGCCACCCCGGTGCGTCTGGCCCTGCCCAAGGGCCGCATGCAGGAAGGCGTGCTGCGCCTTCTCACCGATGCCGGCATCCGCCTCACCTTCGACCGGCGCGGCTACCGGCCCACGTTGTCGCTGCCGGGCTTCGAGGCCAAGCTGCTCAAGCCCCAGAACATCGTCGAGATGCTGCATCTGGGCTCCCGCGATCTGGGTTTCGCCGGGGCCGACTGGGTCGCGGAAAAGCATGCCGATCTGGTCGAGCTGCTCGATACCGGGCTCGATCCGGTGCGCATCGTCGCCGCCGCCGGTACCGATTTCCTGGAGGGCGGGCAGCCGCCGGCACGGCGCTTCGTGATCGCCACCGAATACGAGAAGCTGACCCGCGACTGGCTGGACCGGCGCGGCCTCGATGCCCGCATCGTGCGCTCCTACGGGGCGACCGAGGTGTTTCCCCCCGAGGATGCCGACATGATCGTCGACAACACCGCCACCGGCGCCACCCTCAAGGCCAACGGCCTCGTCGTCTTCGACGAGCTGATGCGCTCCTCGACCCGCCTCTACGCGCATCCGGCGGCGCTCGAGGATGCGGCGCGGCGGGACG
>JALSRW010000240.1 GCA_026984595.1 Alphaproteobacteria bacterium | reverse complement strand
GGTGGAGCTGGTGGAGGAGACCCCGGGCGAAGAGGCCGGGATCAAATCGGCGACCATCAAGATCGTCGGCGACAATGCCTATGGCTGGCTCAAGCACGAATCGGGCGTGCACCGGCTGGTGCGGATTTCGCCCTTCGACAGCCAGGCGCGACGCCATACCAGTTTCGCCAGCGTCTGGGTCTATCCGGTGATCGACGATTCGATCGAGGTGGAGATCGACGAAAAAGACCTCAAGATCGATACCTACCGCGCCTCGGGTGCCGGCGGACAGCACGTCAACCGCACCGATTCGGCGGTACGCATCACCCATCTGCCGACCGGCATCGTCGTGCAGTGTCAGAACGATCGCTCGCAGCACCGCAACCGGGCGCAGGCGATGGCCATGCTCAAGGCCCGGCTCTACGAGCTCGAGCTGCAGAAACGGCGGGCCGAACAGGAGGCCCAGGAAGCGCAGAAGACGGGAATCGGCTGGGGCCACCAGATCCGCTCCTACGTCCTCCACCCCTACAAGATGGTCAAGGACCTGCGCACCGGAGTGGAGACCGGCAACGCCCAGGCCGTCCTCGACGGCGATCTCGATCCCTTCCTCGAAGCGGCGCTGGCGCATGGTGTGAGCAACCGACGGCCGGAAGCGGCGCGGGCGGAAGGGGCCGCGGCCTCGTAAGGCCGGACATGCGGGTGGTCCTCACCGGATCATGACCCCCGCCTGCGACCCGCTCGCGGCGCTGCTCGGGGGCCGCATGCAGGATCCCGACGACGGTCGGCCGCTGTCGGTGCCGCCGCTGCGCGTCGTCATCGCCGACAGTCTGGCCGGGCGGGAAGCGGAGCTGATCGGCGAGCTGGGGCTCGGCCCGCATCTCGCCCTTCTGTTCGATCCCGATACCGAACGGGCGTTGGGAGGCCGGATAGCGGCAGCAGCCGGGCGAATCGCCCGGACGACGATCCTCCGCCTGCCGCCACGTCCCCATGCCGATCTCGAGACCGTGCGACGGATCACGGCCGAGGCCGCCGATTGCACGGGGCTGATCGCCGTCGGTTCGGGGACCGTGAACGATCTCTGCAAATCCGCGGCCGCGCGCCTCGGCCGCCCCTACGCCGTGTTCGCCACCGCCCCTTCGATGAACGGCTATGTTTCGGTCAACGCGGCGATCACCGTGGATGGGCACAAGCGTTCCCTGCCCGCGGCACCACCCCGCGGCGCCTTCTTCGATCTCGAGGTGCTGGCCGCAGCACCGCCCCGGCTGATCCGCGCCGGGCTCGGCGACAGCCTCTGCCGGGCCACCGCCCAGAGCGATTGGCTGATGGCGCATCTGCTGCTCGGCACTCCCTACCGCAATGCCCCCTTCGCCCTGCTGGCCGCAGACGAGCCGGCGCTTCTGGCCGGCGCCGAGGGATTGCTGGCGGGCGACCGCGAAGCGGTGCGTCGGCTGGTGCGCACCCTGGTCCTGTCGGGACTGGGGATGACCATCTGCGGCGGCAGCCAGCCGGCCAGCCAGGGCGAGCATCTGATCAGCCATTATGCCGAGATGATGGCCCCGCCGGAGCTGCCGCTCTCGCTCCATGGGGAGCAGATCGGCGTCACCACCCTGGCCATGGCCCGCCTGCAGGAGCGGATGCTGGCCGCGGACCCGCCGCGATTGCGCGCGACCCGCATCCGCCGGTCCGATCTGGAGGCGCATTTCGGCGCCGAGCTCGGGAGGTCCTGCTGGAACGCCTTCACACCCAAGCTGCTCGACGCCGCGAGGGCCGCCCTGCTCACGCAGCGGCTCCAAGAGATCTGGCCGGAGCTGGTGGCGCGACTGGGCGCCATCGCCATTCCCGCGGGCCGGCTGGAGGCGGTGCTCGCCGCTGCGGCCGCCCCCCGAACCCCCGCCGATCTCGGCTGGTCCCGAAGCTTCTGGCGGGATGCGATGCGCCATGCGCGGACCCTGCGCGACCGCTTCACCTTTCTCGATCTCGCCGCCGAGAGCGGGGTCCTGGAAGGCTTTCTCGAAGGCTGATGCCGAGCCCGCGGCTCAGCCGAATCCCTCCACCAGATTGCCGACCACCAGATACCAGCCGTCCACCAGCACGAAGAAGATGAGCTTGAAGGGCATCGAGATCATCACCGGCGGCAGCATCATCATGCCCATCGACATCAGGATCGAGGCGATCACCAGATCGATCACCAGAAACGGCAGATAGAGCAGGAACCCGATCTCGAAGGCCTTCCGCAGTTCGCTGATCATGAAGGAAGGCACCAGCACCCGGTAGGGCGTGGCCAGCGGATCCTCGCCCGGCTCGATACCGGCGATCCCGTAGAACAGCGCGAGATCCTTTTCCCGCGTCTGCTTCAGCATGAAGACCCGAAACGGTGCCGCCGAGCGGTCGAGAGCGGTGGCGGTGTCGATCTGCTCGCGCATCAGCGGTTCGATTCCCTCCTGCCAGGATTTCTCGAAGGTCGGCGCCATGACGAAGAAGGTGAGGAACAGAGCGAGACCGAGGAGCACCACGTTGGGCGGCGATTGCTGCAGGCCGATGGCGCTGCGCAGGAAGGAAAGGGCGATGACGATGCGGGTGAAGGAGGTGACCATCACCAGCAGCGAGGGCGCGAGGCTCAGCCCGGTGATCAGCAGCACGAGGCGGATCAGTTGGCCGGTGAGGGTTCCCTGATCGCCACCGAGATCGAGAGTCAGAGCCTGGGCCAGCGCCACCTCCGGCAGGGCGGCCAGCGCCAGGGCCGCGAGCAGGATCCGACGGCCCGTGTCAGCCGTCCGCACGGTGTTCCTCGCCCGCCGCGGCCGCATCGTCGCCGTAGCTGTCGAGCAGACAGACGCCGCCGCCCGTGGCGACGATCAGATAGCGCCGACCGCCGCACCGGAGCAGCGCCGCCCGACTGCGATTGTCGAGAACCCGCGAAGCCAGGAGCTCGATCCGGTGCCCACCGTCGGGCAGCACCGACAGCCGCGGTCCCAGCCAGCGCAGGGCGGCGGCGAGCAGCACCAAAAGGCCGAGCACCAGCGCCAGTGCCAGCACCGTGTCGAGACCGTACAGGGCGGGTGCCTCGGCCATTCCGCTCACGCCT
>JALSRW010000239.1 GCA_026984595.1 Alphaproteobacteria bacterium | reverse complement strand
CCCGCAGCCAGGGCGGCTTTCGGGGCAGTCTGCGATCGAGAACGGTGACGCTGGCCATGGCCGATCCTTTCGGGCTCAGATGTGGATGGCGCGGCCATAGGCGTCAAGCACGGCCTCGTGCATGGCTTCGGAGATGGTGGGATGCGGGAACACCGTATGCATCAGGTCGAGCTCGGTGGCCTCGAGCTGGCGCGCGATCCCGTAGCCCTGGATCATCTCGGTCACCTCGCTGCCCACCATATGGGCGCCGAGGAGCTCCCCGGTGGCGGCATCGAACACCGTCTTCACCATTCCTTCCGGATCCCCCATGGCAATCGCCTTGCCGTTGCCGATGAAGGGGAAGCGCCCGACCCGCACCTCCCGGCCGGCGTCGCGCGCCGCCTTTTCGGTGAGGCCGACGCTGGCCACCTGCGGATGGCAGTAGGTGCAGCCCGGGATCTTGGTGACATCGAGCGGATGCACGCCCTCCACCCCGGCGATCTTCTCGACACAGACCACGCCTTCGTGGCTGGCCTTGTGCGCCAGCCAGGGCGGCCCGGTGAGATCGCCGATGGCGTAGATGCCGGGCTCGTCGGTACGGCCGAAGGCATCGGTCACCACATGGCTCTTCTCGACCCGGACAGCGGTGCCCTCGAGGCCGATATTCTCGACATTGCCGACGATGCCGACCGCCATGATCACCCGCTCGACGGTGAGCTCACTGCTCTTGCCGGCAGCCTCGAGGGTCGCCGTCACCCGCTCGCCGTCCCGCGCCAGTGCCTTGACAGTGGTGCCGACATGAATGCCGATGCCGCGCTTTTCGAAGGCCTTGTGGACGAAGGCCGAAATCTCCTCGTCCTCCACCGGCAGCACCCGATCGAGCACCTCGACCACCGTCACCTCGGACCCCATGGAGCGGTAGAAGCTCGCGAATTCCATGCCGATGGCGCCGCTGCCGACGACCAGCACCGAAGCCGGCAGCCGCTCGGGCACCATCGCTTCCTTGTAGGTCCAGACCCGCTCGCCGTCGGCCTCGAGTCCGGGAAGCTGCCTCGCCCGGGCGCCGGTGGCGAGAATGATGTGCGGCGCTTCGAGGATCTCCTCGCCACCCCTGGTGGTGACCGAAAGCGTCCCCTTGCCGGCGAGCCGCCCCTCGCCCTCGAACAGGCCGACCTTGTTCTTCTCGAGCAGATGGGCGACCCCGCGATTGAGCTGGCGGGCGACCTTGCGCGAACGCTTGACGATCGCCGCCAGATCGATGGCCGGCGCTTCGACGCGAATGCCGAAATCGCGGGCATGGCCGATATGGTCGAAGATCTCGGCCGAGCGCAGCAGCGCCTTGGTCGGAATGCAGCCCCAGTTGAGGCAGATGCCGCCCAGATGCTCGCGCTCGACGACCGCCGCCTTCATGCCGAGCTGGGCCGCCCGGATGGCGGCCACATAGCCGCCCGGGCCGCCGCCCAGAACGATCAGATCGAACCGGTGCCGGGCCATGCCGTTCTCCTTTTCCCGTTCGTTGCTCCGCGGCCGGGGCTCACAGCAGCAGGGCCAGCGGATCCTCGATCAGTCCCTTGAAGGCCTGCAGGAAGCGGGCACCCAGCGCACCATCGACGACCCGGTGATCGACCGACAGGGTGACGGTCATCACGGTGGCGACGGCCAGCGCCCCGTCGCGCACCACCGGCCGCTTCTCGCCGGCACCCACGGCCAGGATGCAGGCCTGGGGCGGATTGATGACGGCGGCGAATTCGCGGATCCCGTACATGCCCAGATTGGAGATCGAGAAACCGCCGCCCTGGTATTCCTCCGGCAGCAGCTTCCCCTCGCGGGCGCGCGCCGCCATTTCCTTCATCTCGGCGGAGATCGTCGCCAGCCCCTTCTGGTCGGCCTTGCGGACGATGGGGGTGATCAGCCCGCCCGGAATCGCCACCGCCACCGAGATGTCGATGTCCCGGTAGCGGTAGAGCTTGTCGCCGCCCCAGGAGGCGTTGACGTCCGGCACCTCGCGGATCGCCAGCGCCACCGCCTTGATGATGAAATCGTTGACCGACAGCTTGTATTCGGCACCCGGCCGCTCGTTGAGCCGCTTGCGCATGTCGAGCAGGGCATCGAGGGTGCAGTCGATGGTCAGGTAGAAATGCGGGATGTCCCGCTTGGCTTCGGTGAGGCGCCGGGCGATCACCTTGCGCATGGTGGAGAGCGGAACCTCTTCCCAGGCCGCTTCCGCCGGTGGTGGCGGCGGTGCTGCCGGCGCCGGCTTTTCGGCCGGAGCGGGGGCGGCCTTGGCCTCGGCGATGGCCCGCTCGACATCCGCCTTGACGATCCGTCCGTGCGGGCCGCTGCCGCGGATCCCGCGAAGATCGATACCGGCCTGGGCGGCCATCCTCCGGGCCAGGGGACTGGCGAAGATCCGCTCGCCTGCGGCGGTCGATGCGGCCGGCGCGGAGGGCGCTGTCGGTGCGGGGGACGGCGCCGCCGTCTCGGGAGCCGGCGCGGCGGCCGCCGGGGCCTCGGCCGCCGGGGCGGGCGCGGGAGCCGTCGGCACCGCCTCCAGCGCCGATGCATCCTCGCCCTCCTCCAACAGCACCGCAATCGGCGTGTTCACCGCCACCCCTTCCGTCCCCTCCGGAACCAGAATCTTCGCCAATACACCCTCGTCCGTCGCCTCCACCTCCATCGTCGCCTTGTCCGTCTCGATCTCGGCGAGCACTTCGCCGGGCGACACCTTCTCCCCCTCCTTCTTCAGCCAACGCGACAGATTCCCCTCCGTCATCGTCGGCGAAAGCGCGGGCATGAGTATCTCTACGGGCATCGGGTCTCCCTCCTTGCCGCGAGGCGCATCCCGCCTTCCGGCGATCGGCGAGGTACGCCCATCGGCTCAGACCAGCACGTCGGTGTAGAGCTCGCTCGGATCCGGTTCCGGACTGTCCTGGGCGAAGCGGGCGGCATCGTTGACGATATTGCGAATTTCGCGATCGATCGCCTTGAGCTCGTCCTCGCCGGCGAACTCCTTTTCGACCAGCAGCCGCTTGAGCTGGTCGATGGGATCGTGCTGCTCGCGGACCTTCTGCACTTCCTCGCGGGTCCGGTAC
>JALSRW010000238.1 GCA_026984595.1 Alphaproteobacteria bacterium | reverse complement strand
CCCCTGGCTGGCGGCGATCGTCTGCATCCGCTATTCGATGGTCTCCAAATGGGCGGAGAACCGGGGCATCGCCTTCACCAACTACCAGAACCTGGCGGCCAACCCCGAGGTCTACGAGTTGCTCGCGGGGGAGCTCGAGAAGGTCAATGCCAGCCTGCCCGAGGCCCAGCGCATCCGGCGTTTCGTGCTGCTCCACAAGGAGCTCGATCCCGACGACGGCGAGGTCACCCGCACCCGCAAGGTGCGCCGGGCGGTCATCGACGAGCGCTATGCGCCGGTGATCGAGGCCATCTACGGCGGGCTGCCCGAGGTCTATTTCGAGGGCGAGGTGACCTTCGAAGACGGCCGCAAGGGGATTCTCCAGGCGGATCTCCGGATCCGCGACACCGCCGCCCATGTTTCCGGCCGAGCCGAGGCGGCGTGACGTGATGAGCGGGCTCCAGCAGCGCGAAAGCGTGGTACAGCGCAGGCGCCATATCGGCGGTGTCCTGCTCGCCGTGGAGAACATCGGTCTGCGTTTCGGCGGTGTGCAGGCGCTCTCGGGAATCAGTTTCGACGTCCGCGAGGGCGAGATCCGGGCCATCATCGGTCCCAACGGGGCCGGCAAATCCTCCATGCTCAACGTCATCAACGGCTTCTACCAGCCCCAGGAAGGCACCATCACCTGGCGCGGCCGGCGGCTGCGGCGGATGCGGCCGCATTTCGCCGCCCGCAACGGGATCGCCCGGACGTTCCAGAACATCGCCCTGTTCAAGGGCATGAGCACCCTCGACAACATCATGACCGGGCGCATGCTGAAAATGCGGGCGACCATGCTGGAGCAGGCGCTCTACTGGGGGCGCGCCCGCCGCGAGGAGCTCGAGCATCGCGCCTTCGTCGAGCGGATCATCGACTTTCTCGAAATCCAGCACATTCGCTATGTGCCGGTCGGCAAGCTGCCCTACGGCCTCCAGAAGCGGGTGGAACTGGCCCGCGCGCTGGCGATGGAGCCGAGCCTGCTGCTGCTCGACGAGCCGATGGCCGGGATGAACCTCGAAGAGAAGGAAGACATGTGCCGCTACATCCTCGACGTGAACGAGGAGTTCGGCACCACGGTGGCGCTGATCGAGCACGACATGGGGGTGGTGATGGACATCTCCGACCGGGTGGTGGTGCTCGATTACGGACGGCTGTTGGCGGACGGGACTCCGGAAACGGTGCGGCAGGATCCCGAGGTCATCAAGGCCTATCTCGGGGTGCCCCACGACTGAGGCGAGAACAAGGGAGGAAACGAACGGATCATGGAGACCCTGTCGGCGGTGCTGGTCGAGCCGTTCCTGTCGATCGCCGAGGCCCCGATGTTCTTCTTCGAGGTGCTGATCGGGGGGCTGCTGTCGGGGGTCATGTACGCGCTCGTGGCCCTCGGTTTCGTGCTCATCTTCAAGGCCTCGGGGGTGTTCAATTTCGCCCAGGGGGCCATGGTCCTGTTCGCCGCCCTGTTCTTCGTCGGCTTCATCGATCTCGGCTGGCCCATCTGGCTGGCCCTGATCGTCACCGTGCTGGTGATGATCCTGCTGGCCCTGGCCATCGAACGGGTGGTGCTCCGACCCCTGGTCAATCAGGATCCGATCATCCTGTTCATGGCCACGATCGGCATCACCTTCTTCCTCGACGGCTTCGGCCAGACCCTCTGGGGCAGCGACGTGCGCCGCCTCGATATCGGCATTCCCGAGGACCCGTTGATCATCGCCGGCCTCTATCTCAACTTGTTCGACATCTATGCCGCGGTCATCTGCGGCCTGCTGGTGCTCGGCCTCGCCCTCTTCTTCCAGTTCACCCCCACCGGCAGGGCGCTGCGCGCGGTGGCCGATGATCACCAGGCGGCGATGAGCATCGGCGTGCCTCTCAACGTCATCTGGGCGATCGTCTGGACGGTGGCCGGGCTGGTCGGCCTGGTCGCCGGCGTGTTGTGGGGGGCCAAGCTCGGGGTCCAGTTCAACCTCGCTCTGATCGCCCTCAAGGCGTTGCCGGTGCTGATCCTGGGCGGCTTCACCTCGGTGCCGGGGGCGATCGTCGGCGGGCTGATCATCGGCGCCGGGGAGAAGGTCGCGGAAGTGTTCTGGGGCGATGCGCTGGGCGGCGCGATCGAGGACTGGTTCGCCTACATGCTGGCCATGGTCTTCCTGTTGTTCCGGCCGCAGGGCCTGTTCGGCGAAAAAATCATCGAGCGGGTGTGAGAGATGATCTATCGCGAGACCGGACAGTTCAAGACCAGCTACGCCGCCGATCAGGCGATCTTCACGATCGCCCAGGACCGCATCGGTATGCTGGTCATCCTGGCCGTGGCATTCGTCGCCATCCCCCTGATGGCCAGCGACTACTGGCTGACCACCATCCTGCTGCCGCTCGTGATCTACGGGCTGGCGGCCCTGGGCCTCAACATTCTCACCGGCTATGCCGGCCAGCTCTCGCTCGGGACCGGCGGCTTCATGGCCTGCGGGGCGTTCTCCGCCTACAAGCTGGCCACCGCCTTTCCCGACATGCACGTGCTCCTGGTCTTCGCCCTGTCGGGGCTGATCACCGCCGGTGTGGGAATCCTCTTCGGCCTGCCGAGCCTGCGGATCAAGGGTTTCTACCTGGCGGTCGCCACCCTCGCCGCCCAGTTCTTCCTGCTGTGGCTGTTCAACAAGGTGCCCTGGTTCACCAATTACAGCGCCTCCGGAGTGATCAGCGCGCCGCCCCTGGCCATCTGGGGAGAGACCTACGTCACCGGCTTCGAGGCCACGCCCCGCGCCAAATACATGTTCGCCCTGACCCTGGTGACGCTCATGGCGCTGGCCGCCAAGAACATGACCCGTCTCAAGATCGGGCGGGCCTGGATGGCCATCCGCGACATGGACATCGCCGCCGAGATCATCGGCATCCGGCCCCTCACCACCAAGCTCTCGGCCTTCGCGGTGAGCTCCTTCTACTGCGGCGTGGCCGGGGCGCTCTGGGCCTTCGCCTATACCGGCGCGGTCGAGGCCCTGGCCTTCGACATCAACGTCAGCTTCCGCATCCTGTTCATGATCATCATCGGCGGGCTGGGTTCGATCCTGGGTT
>JALSRW010000237.1 GCA_026984595.1 Alphaproteobacteria bacterium | reverse complement strand
GCCGTGCACCGCATAGGCTGCGAGGGCGCCCTCCTCGGCACCGCCGGGAAGGGAGACGCCGAGCCAGTCCAGGGTCTCGCGCAAGGACTGTCCGGTGAGAGCGATCTCGCCCAGCCAGCGCAGCTCACCGGCGACCGCGGCCAGGGTACCGCCGAGGCGCAGATCCGCGCCGCCGGGAAAGCGTCCCGCGAGCTCGTCCACGACCAGCGCGCCATCGGTGTCCACCCGCAATTTCAGCCGGAGCTGGCGCACCGGCTTGCCGCCGAGTTGCAGCGCGCCGATCCGCAGATCGAGCCTGCCGCCGACCTCGTAGGGCGGCGCCGGCAGGCTGTCGCGCCAGGCCGCGAGAGCCGCGAAGGAGAGCGGCAGTTCGAGCCGATTGGCCTCGAATCTGGCCTCGAGGGTCGGTTTCGCGCCCGGGCGGTAGTGCAGCTCACCGACGAGCTGCTGGTCTCCCAACCCGAGCTCGAGCTCGCGCAGGAGCAGATCCCCTGCCCGGCTCTCGAGCTTGCCCAGAAGGCGGATCGGCCGGGGCATGGCCGGCAGTTCCGGCGGCAGCCGATCGAGCATGGCGGAGATCGCATCGACCAGACCCTCGGGCTCGGCCGCCACCAGTTCGAGCGTTCCGCCGGCACGCAGCTCGCCGTCGCGGGCGGCGAGCGTGCCCGCATAGCGCATCTTGGCGAAGCGGCCACCGACGCCGAGCTGTGCGCGAAGCAGCAGGCGCAGAGGCCGGCTCGGCTGCAGGGCGCCTCCCTCCAGCCGGAAGGTGAGCGGCGCCTTGAGGGTCCGGCCGCGTCCTTCGAGGGTGAAGCCGCCGCCCGGCATGGCCGTGAGCAGGGCGTTGATCCCCGTAATCGAGACCGGCCGCCCCCTCTGCGACCGCATGAAGGCGAGGCTGCCGTCCAGCACCTCGACGCTGTGCAACACGAGGCCCGCGCTACGCTTCGGCCGCCCGTCGAGAAGCGCGAGAAGCGCCTGCTCGGGCCCACTTCGGACTTCGAGGCTGGGCCGCACGAGCCGCATGCGAGCCACCTCGAAACGGCCGCGCAACAGGGCACCGATGGCGAGCTCCACATCGACCCGATCGAAACGGGCGGCCATCGGCGCCGAATCGGTCTTTCCGCCACCCAGGCGGGCGCGTGCGAAACTCAGGGTGGGACGCGGCAGCAGCGAGAACTCGATCGCCCCCTCGACCTCCAGCGGATGCCCGGTCCGGGCAATGGCGATACGGTTGAGGAGAGCGCGCGCCGCCTCGTCGTCGATCAGCCGCGGCAGCAGCAGCAGACCGCCGAGAGCGAGAACCAGGAGAAGGGCGAGGCTCGCGAGAATGGGGCGCACGTTCGGTCCGGAAACTACGGGGCGGATAGGACCTTCGACCGGTCGTCCGGCGCGCCAGCTATAGGAGCTCGCAACCGTCGCGGCAATGCACCGGCGGCCGCAGCACAGGCTCAGCGAGCGCGGGGATGGGCCTGTTCGTAGAGTGCCAGCAGGCGAGAACCGTCGACCGCCGTGTATCCCTGGGTGGTGGAGAGGCTGGCATGACCGAGCAGTTCCTGGATCACCCGCAGATCGGCCCCCGCGGCCAGCAGATGGGTGGCGAAACTGTGCCGCAGCGCATGCGGTGTGGCGCTGTCCGGCAGCCCCAGCCCGACCCGCAGATTGCGCACCCGTTTCCTCACCACACTGGGATCGAGACGACCGCCCCGCACCCCGCGAAACAGGGGGCCGTCGTGGGAGAGCCGCTGCGGGCAGACCTCCACATAGGCGGCCAGCGCCGCGGCCACCACCGGCAACACCGGAACCTCGCGTTCCCGACCGCCCTTGCCCCGTACCCGAAGACTGCGCAGACCGGCCGGATCGGCGCCGAGCGCGGCACGATCGAGGGCGAGCGCCTCGCCGATGCGCAGGCCGCAGCCGTAGAGGAGCAACAGCAGCGCGTAGTCGCGCAGCAGCACCCAGGAGGGGGCGGCCTCCCGCCGCGCGGCATCGGTCAGCGACAACGCCTGCTCCGGTTCCAGCGGCCGCGGCAGCGGCCGCCGCGGCGGCGGCATGCGCAGTGCCGCGAGCGCCGGATTGTGGATCCCGTGGCGGCGGTCGAGATGGCGGAAGAAGCCGCGCACCGCGGCCAGTGCCCGGGCCGTCGAGCTGCGCGCCAGACCACGGCCGTGGCGCCGGGCGAGCCAGGCCCGGAAATCCGCCACCCCCAGGGCACGCAGATCGGAGACTCCGGGCGCTCCACCCAGATGCTCGGCGAGAAAGGCGAAGAAGGCGGCGAGATCGCTCTCGTAGGCGGTGACCGTGCGGGCGGCCATGCGCTTTTCGTACCGCAGCCAGCGGCGGTAGCTCTCGACCAGGGGCACCAGATCGGCGGCGATGGCGGAAAACAGCGCCCGGGGCTCGCCTTTTGTCATGACGCGCATCATGCTAAGCAACCCCCCGTTGTCAATCCGCGTCCCGGCAATTCCCATCGAGGTCTTCGATCCCGCCCCATGAGCGATGTCCCGGTGCCGGTCCTGGTGCCCGTTCCCGTCGATGCGCCCTTCGACTATCGCTGGAGCCTGCCCGATCCCCCTCTGCCCGGCAGCTATGTCGAGGTTCCCTTCGGCGCCCGGCGGCTGGTGGGCGTGGTCTGGGACCGGCCGCCCGCGCGACGCAGCCCGCCTGCCCGCCTGCGCGCCGTCGAGCGCCGCATCGAAATGCCGCCCCTGCCGGCACCGCTGCGGCGGCTGCTCGAGGAGACCGCCCGCGAGACCCTGGCACCCCTCGGTGCACTGCTCAAACTCGCCCTCAGCGTGCCGGCGGCCTTCACGCCCGAGCCGCAGCGGCTCGGCTACCGTCTCCCGGCGGGAGAGCCGCCGGCCCGCCCGACCGCGGCCCGCCGCCGGGTGCTGGAGGCGCTGGAGCCCGGCCGGATCCTGCCCGCCGCCGAGATCGCACGGCGCGCCGGGGTCGGCGCCGGGGTGGTCCGGGCGATGGCCGATGCCGGACTGCTGGAGCCGGCACCCCTGCCCGAAGCGGCGCCCCCGGCTCCCGATCCCGAGCGCACGGGCCACGCCCTTTCCCCCGCCCAGGAGGAGG
>JALSRW010000236.1 GCA_026984595.1 Alphaproteobacteria bacterium | reverse complement strand
TCCAGGAAAGGGGTCACCATCAGCCCGTCGGCCTCGTCGAAGAACAGGATTTGGGGGGCGATGCCGGCCCGCGCCGCGGCCCGCGCGTTGGTGGCTTCGACCTTGCGATCGATATAATCTCCGGTGCCCTTGCCGGGGATGCGCAGGCAGAAGCTCTCCCCGTCGAGGGTCACCCGGTAGACACGGTTGGTGAGACCGCCGAGACGGTCGATTCGGGCGCCTCCGAGGTCGCGACCGGCGAACAGAGGGATTCGGGCCAGAGCCGTGCGTACCTCCTCCATGGCGTTCTCCCTCCCTTCCTGGCGCTATTCTTCAATGGCCGATCGCATAGTAGGTCTCGAGCACGCCTCGTGCCGCACGCTCCGCCTCGTTCCAGTCGAAACCGCGGGCGAAACGATCCGGCGACAGGCTCCGGACATAGGCGGAGGGCGCCTTCTCGAACAGGCTTTCGACCAGATGGCGGCCGATTCCCGCCGAGCCGGATACGCCATGGGCGTTGCAGCCCACGGCACAGACGAAACCCGGAACCCGGCTGCTCTCGCCGATGACGAAACGGCCGTCCGGGGTGAAGGTCGGCCAGCCGGTGAACACCCGGCGAACCGGCTGGTCGGCGAGCGACCCGGCGAAGGGCCGGAACTGCTCCATGAAATGGGCGAGTACCGGCCAGTCCTCCTCGATGGGCGGCAGCGGATCGGCGGGGTCGAAGCTGCGCGGATCCAGGGACAGCGCCTGTGGCTCCCATCCCCCCAGGAGCAGCGCCCGCATCTCCGCTCGCGCATAGAGGGTCGCATCGGGCAGGCGCAGGACCGGCATTTCCGGGCGCAGCCAGTCGGTCGGCGTGGTCACCACATAATGGTGGCGGACGGGAACGACGGGCAGTTCGAGTCCGGCCAGCCGGGCGAGGTGATAGCCATGGGCGCCGGCGGCGTTCACCGCATATTCGCAGGCGATCACCCCGTCCTCGGTCTCCACCCCGGTGATCCGCCCCTGTTCCTTGCGAAAGCCGGTGACGCGCATGTTGGTGCGAAAGCGGACCCCGCGTCGGCTCGCCTCGTGGCGGTAGGAGGCGGCCAGATCGGCCGGCTGCAGATAGCCGTCGGTGGGGCACCAGAGGATCGCCCGGGCGGGGCCGAAATCGAGGCCCGGCCACATGCGCCGCGCCGCCTCGCGGTCGAGCAGCGCCACATCCAGGCCGGCGCGGTGGGCGACATCGATGAGCTGATGGAACTCCCGCACCCGTTCCGGGGTCTGGGCGATGCGCAGGCTGCCGGTCTGGCGCCATCCCGGCTTGACCTCCGATTCCTGCTCCAGACGGGAAAAGGTTTCGACCGACCACATGGCGAGCCGGGTGCGCTCCAGCGAACTCCGCACCTGGCCGACGAGGCCCGCCGCCTGGGCGCTGGTGACGGCGCAGAGGGCCGGCTCCTTCTCCAGCACCAGCACGTCCGTGATCCCCGCCTCGGCGAGCTGGAAGGCCACCCCGCAGCCGATCGCTCCGCCGCCGATGACGACGAAGCGGGCGCGATCGCTCATCCCCGGACCCTCCGGTTCTCGGGATCGTAAGGCGGGCGCAGGAAGGGCTCGGCGGGAACCCGCTCGCCGGCCACCTCGAGCTCGTATTCGCCCCCCATCACGTAATCCGCATCGACCCCGGCCTCGTTGCGCACATAACCATAGCCGATGGACGTTCCGATGGTGTAGCCCCAGCCGGCGGAGGTCAGCCAGCCGACCCGCTCGCCATTGCGATAGATGGTCTCCCGGCCGAGCAGGACGACCTCGGGATCGGCGACCAGGAAACCGGCGAGCAGGCGGGGAAGAGGGCGTGCCCGCTGCTGCTCGAGGGCCTCGCGGCCGATGAAGGGCTCGTTGCTCCGGAGTTTCACCGCCCAGCCGAGGCCGGCCATGAGCGGGCTGTGGTCGGGACCGATATCGCTGCCCCAGGCACGATAGCCCTTTTCCAGCCGCAGCGATTCGATGGCCCGGTAGCCGGCCAGCCTCAGGCCGTGGGGTTCGCCGGCCTCGATCAGCCGGTCGTAGACCGAAAGGGCGAACTCGCTCGGGATGTGGAGCTCGTAGCCGAACTCGCCGACATAGGTCACCCGCAGCGCCATCACCGGGGCGCCGCCGATATGCAGACGCCGCCAATGGGCGAAGGGAAAGGCCTCGTTGGAGAGATCCTCGCGCACGAGATTGCCGAGGAGCTCGCGGGTCGCGGGGCCCATCAGCGAGAGCACGGCGAAGCCGCCGGTGACCTCCACCAGATGGGCGTCCGTGCCTTCCGGGATGTGGCGCCGGATCCAGTCACCGTCATGGGTGGCGAAGCCGGTGCCGGTGACGATGTAGAAACGGTCCTCGGCCAGTCGAGCGACGGTCAGGTCGCATTCGATGCCGCCATGCTCGTTGAGCATCTGGGTGTAGGTGAGACGGCCCGGCGGCTTGCGGATGTTGTTGGCACAGATCCGGGAAAGCACATCCTCGGCGTCGCGCCCCACCAGCAGGAATTTGGCGAACGAACTCTGATCGAACAGTGCCACCCGTTCGCGGCAGGCACGATGCTCGCGTCCCACCGCCTCGAACCAGTTGGGACGGCCGAAGCTGTAGCGATCGACCGCCTCCTCGCCCGCGGCGGCGAACCAGTTGGGCCGCTCGAAGCCGAGCTTTTCGCCGAACACCGCGCCTGCCGCCGCGAGCCGATCGTACAGCGGCGAACGGCGCA
Source organism: Alphaproteobacteria bacterium (assembly GCA_026984595.1). GTDB lineage: Bacteria > Pseudomonadota > Alphaproteobacteria > Geminicoccales > Geminicoccaceae > JALSRW01. Next base: position 368 of record JALSRW010000236.1, on the reverse strand, counting down.
GCGGCCGGCCGCTCGCCATTTCCTCGGCCGGCCAGGCGATGGTGTAATGCCTGGCATAGGCCTCGAGGGTGCGGGTCCGTACCCAGTCCACATCCTCGTGGCCGGGGCCGAAGCGGCGGATGTCCACGGGCCAGAGATCGTAGGGCGGCGCGCCGGTTCGGATCCATTCGGCGAGCGCCATGCCCGCTCCGCCGCCGGCGGCGATGCCGAAGGCATTGAACCCCGCACCGACGAACAGACCGCGGACTTCCGGTGCCTCGCCGATGATGAAGTTGCCGTCCGGGGTGAAGCTCTCGGGACCGTTGACGAGCTGCTTGATGCCCACCGTCTGCAGCACCGGCACCCGCCCCAGGGCGCGTTCCACGAGC
>JALSRW010000235.1 GCA_026984595.1 Alphaproteobacteria bacterium | reverse complement strand
CCCGGTGCATACCCCCTTACCGACAACATACGGCACATTCGTCGCTTCTCAACAACATATCGGGACAGGCTGTTTCGCTGTTTTCGACAACCTGATAGAACGTTGCAGCGCTTCGAGCCTTCATCTACTGGGACGCACACATGGCTTCCTATCTCTACATTCTGAGCCGCCCGCACAGCGGTAGCACGATTCTCGACATGCTCCTGTCACACAGCCGCGAGGTGTTCGGCTGCGGCGAGATCATCACGGGACTGCGCCTGCGACACAGAAAATGGCAGTGCAGTTGCGGCGCGGAAATGGCACATTGTCCCTTCTGGAGCGAGGTTCGTCGGCGGGTCGAAGCGGCAGGGGTCGATTGGGAGGACCTCGCCGAAGCACACCTTCGTCAGAGTCACAAATTCGATCTCCTCGCCACCTTCCGAGCCTGCCGCGATCCCGGAAGAGCACCGGCCCGGTTCCAGAAACTTGCACGATTCACACGGTGTCTGCGGGATGTCATTGCAGAAGTTGCGCAGCGACCGATCGTACTCGATTCTTCGAAAACACCGAGTCGCGGTCTGTTTCTGTTCCGTTTTCTTCCCGACACCAAGATCGTTTACATCACCCGCGATCCCCGCAATATTCTCGCGAGTTACTGGTGGCGAATGCCCATCAATGACACCTATCTCGTGCAACGACGTCCGTACCACGGTCCTCTTCGCTGGCTCGCCGCGGTCGAGATCGGAATCCTGTGGACATTGGGCAATCTTCTCAACGAGGCCATCTGCGCCCTCGACCGAAAGCGGGCAGTCCGGATCCGCTACGAGGATCTGCGCGATGAACCCGAGCGAATGATGCGTGAACTCGGAGCTTTTCTCGACATCGATGCCACGCCGGTGATTGCGGCCATTGCACGTACTGCACCTCTCAAGCGAGGTCATCTGCTCGGCGGCAGCCCGATTCGCATCGAATCGGAGGCACGCTTCGATCCCAACCGGGAACTCAAACGTGCCCCGCCCCCCACAGCGCTGCGTTGGCTGGTAACTGCTATCTGCTGGCCGATGATGCTCCGGTATGGCTATCCGCTGCGCGCACCGCGACACCCCCGGACTGTCGGCGGACCGGAGCATTCCGGCACCGCGGCCCCCAACTCGGCCGAGTAAAGCGAGCTGACGCCATTCGCGAATCGAATGCCTCCGCATCTCTTGCCGGCATGCTGCCGGAGAAAGCCGCGAGCAAATCGGGTCCACCGGGGCAGGGTGAATAATCGGGGAAAACGGGGCATGAAGGCGCTCGTGCAGCGGGTGGAAGAGGCCGCGGTGGAGGTCGAGGGGGAGATCGTCGGCAGGATCGGCCGGGGATTTCTGCTGTTCCTCTGCGCCGAGCCCGGGGACGGGGCGGAAGAGGTGGAAAAGCTCGCCCGCAAAACGGCCCGTCTGCGCATCTTCGAGGATGCGCGGGGGAAGATGAACCTGGCCCTTTCGGATGTGGGCGGGGCGGTGCTGGTGGTCAGCCAGTTCACCCTCGCGGCCGACATTCGCCGCGGCAACCGGCCGAGTTTCACCGGATCCGCCCCGCCCGAGCTCGGGGAACGGCTCTACCGCAATTTCTGCGCCGCCCTTCGCGCCCGGGATCTGCCGGTCGAGACCGGCATCTTCGGTGCCCGGATGAAGGTTTGCCTGATCAATGACGGCCCGGTCACCATCTGGATGGACAGCGCCCGTCTCTGACACGCGAAAGGAGCCATCGCCATGCCCGCCTATGTGATCGCCGAGGTCGAGATCCACGACCCCGAAACCTATGCCCGCTATCGCGCCCGCACCCCGGAACTGGTGGCCCGCCACGGCGGACGCTTCCTCGTCCGCGGCGGTGCGGCGGAGCTTCTGGAGGGCGAAGAGGAGCCGAAACGGGTGGTGGTGATCGCTTTCGACGACATGGAAACGGCCCGCCGCTTCTATCGTTCCCCCGAATATCGGGAAATCGCCGCGCTCAGACAGAAGGCCGCCCGTACCCGCATGATTCTCGTCGAAGGAGTGGCGGAGGAGGGCTCGGCCCCTCACTCTTCCGGCGGGCTCCGCTTCGTCGGCGCCAGCCCCATCCAGGCGGGATCCACGTCTTCGCCGTAGCAGGGCGGCGAGGCGCAGCGGACGGGCTCTTCCTCCGCCGGGAACCGTTCGATCCCCCGTTCGGTGACCACCAGATCGAGGCGCTGGTCGTGCGGCCCGGGGTGAATGGTCGCGAGCCCGGAAAAGCCGTAGCCGATGCCGATCAGGCGCGGGCGCGGACGCAGCACCGCGAGGGTCCGATCATAGTAGCCGCCGCCGTAGCCGAGTCGATAGCCGGCGGCATCGAACCCGACCAGCGGCAGCAGCAGGGTGCGCGGCAGCAGCGGTTCGCGTTCGGCCGGAATCGGGATCTTCCAGATCCCCTCCCGCATCGCCATGCCCGGCGCCCAGCGCCAGAACTCCATGGGGGCGTTTCTGGTGACGATCACCGGCAGCGCGAGCTCCGTTCCGGCCATCGCCAGCCCTTCGGCGAACCTGCGCAGATCGACCTCGCCCCGGATCGGCCAGTAGAACGCGAGCGGCCCTTCGAGAAGGGGGCGCAGCTCCTCGAGATGGGCGAGAATGCGGGTGGCGAGCGCCCGCCGCTCCTCTTCCGCGAGCGCCCGCCGACGGGCCAGCAGCTCGGCCCGCTGCTGCCGGCGGCGGGCCGCCACCTCCTCCCCCGCTTCGACCATCCCCCGTCCTTCCCCTCAGGTCACCACATCCGGTTCGGCTCTGCCGGTGCGGCCCGGAATGTCGGCGATCGTCCGGGCACGGGCGATCACCGACGCCAGCATCTCCTGCGCATCCCCGAAAAGATCTTCGCTCCGGTAGCGTTCCATGTAGACGCGCAGGGTGGCGCCTTCGGTGCCGGTGCCGGAAAGCCTGAAGACGATGCGCGAATCGTCGGCGAACAGCAGACGGATTCCCTGGTGTTCGCTGACGCTGCCATCGATCGGATCGCGGTAGCAGAATTCCTCGGCCGTGGTGACCGCTACCCCTTCGATCTCCGTTCCCGGAAGCTCCGGCAGACGCCGGCGCAGCTCCGCCATCAGCCCCTC
>JALSRW010000234.1 GCA_026984595.1 Alphaproteobacteria bacterium | reverse complement strand
GCGCTCCGCTACCGCCCGGACGATCCCGCCTGGGAGGGGCGCGACCGCTTCCTGCTTTCGATCGGCCATTACGCGATCGCCCTCTATGCGGCGCTGATCGAGGCCGGCATCCTGCCCGAGGAGGAGATCCCGACCTATGGCTGCGACGACAGCCGACTGCCCATGTCGGGCATGGCCTCCCACACCCCCGGCATGGAGATCACCGGCGGTTCGCTGGGCCACGGCCTGCCGATCGCGGTGGGGATGGCGCTGGCGCTGCGACACAGGTGCAATCCCGCCTTCGTCTACAACCTCATGTCCGACGGCGAGCTCGAGGAAGGGGCCACCTGGGAGGCGGCGATGGCCGCCGCCCATCACCGGCTGGAGCGGCTGATCTGCATCGTCGATTTCAACGACCAGCAGGCCGACGGGCGGTCGCGGGAGGTGCTCTCGGCGGAACCCGTCGAGGAGAAATGGCGGGCCTTCGGCTGGCACGCGCAGCGCGTCGACGGCAACGACATCGCGGCCCTGGTGGCCGCCTTCGACGAGGCCCGCGCGCTCTCGCAGCCGCGGCCGCGGGTGGTCGTCTGCGATACCCGCATGTGCCGCGGCGTGCCCTTCCTGGAACGGCGCGAGATCACCCATTTCGTCCGCGTCGCGCCGGAGGAATGGGAACGGGCGCTGGCCGCACTGGAGGAGGCGAGGCCGGAATGAGCGGGGGGAGGGAACCGGGGGCGGCGCCGCGGCGCACCACCGCGGCGATGATCGCCTCGCTCGATGCCGAGGGGCGCGAGACCCGCGAGGCTCCCTTCGGCCATGCGCTGGTGAAGCTCGCGCGCGAGCGGGAGGAGATCGTCGGGCTCACCGCCGATCTCGCCAGATACACCGATCTGCACGTCTTCGCCGAGGCCTTTCCCGAGCGTTTCTATCAGATGGGGATGGCCGAACAGGCGCTGATCGGAGCCGCCGCCGGCTTCGCCCGCGAGGGCTTCCTGCCGTTCGCCACCACCTATGCGGTGTTCGCCTCGCGGCGCGCCTACGATTTCCTCTGTCTGGCGGTGGCCGAGGAGGGGTTGCCGGTGAAGCTGGTCTGCGCCCTGCCGGGCCTCACCACCGGCTACGGACCGAGCCATCAGGCGACCGAGGACATCGCCATCTTCCGCGCCATGCCCGGTCTGGTGATCGTCGATCCCTGCGATGCCGTCGAGATCGAGCAGGCGGTACCGGCCATCGCCGCCCATCCCGGGCCGGTCTACATGCGGCTTCTGCGCGGTCGGGTGCCGGTCGTCCTCGACCGCTGCGACTACCGCTTCGAGATCGGCCGGGCACGGCTCCTGCGCGAGGGCGAGGATGTGCTGGTGATCGCCACCGGCTTCATGACCATGCGCGCCCTCGATGCCGCCGCGCGGCTCGCGGAAGAAGGCATCGAGACGGCCGTGCTGCACCTCTCCACCATCAAGCCGCTCGATGCCGACACCATTCTCGAACAGTGCCGCCGCCGGCGTCTGGTGGTGGTGGCCGAGAACCACAGCCGCATCGGCGGCCTCGGCGAGGCGGTGGCGGCGCTGCTGCTGGGCCGGGGGGTCGCACCACGCTTCCGGCAGATCGCGCTGCCCGACGCCTTTCTCGATGCCGGCGCATTGCCGACGCTGCATGCGCGCTACGGGCTCGGCGTCGAGGCGGTGGTGGGGCGCATCCGCGCCTGGCTGGAGGAATGAAGGAGGGGATGGCGCAGGCGATGGGACTTCTCCAAGGCAGACGGGCGATCGTCACCGGCGCCGCCTCGCCGCGCGGCATCGGCAGGGCCACCGCACGGCTGTTCGCCGAACACGGCGCCACCCTGGCGCTCCTGGATCTGGAAAGGGAGGCGGTGGAAGCGGCCGCCGCCGAATTGGGCGAGGGACATCTCGGCCTCGTCTGCGATGTGTGCGATGGCAAGGCCTGCCGGCGGGTGGTGGAAACGCTCCTCGATCGCTGGGGTGGGATCGACGTGCTGGTGAACAATGCCGGCATCACCCAGCCGCTGCGGCTCTCGCAGATCCGCCCCGAGGACTATGATGCGGTGCTGGACGTCAATCTGCGCGGCACGCTGAACATGAGCCAGGCGGTGGTGCCGGCGATGCGGCGCCAGCGCACCGGTTCCATCGTCAACATCTCCTCGGTCTCGGCGCAGCGCGGCGGCGGTGTCTTCGGCGGCCCCCATTACGCCGCCGCCAAGGCCGGGATCCTCGGCCTCACCAAGGCGATGGCCCGCGAACTGGCGCCGGAGGGTATTCGCGTCAACGCCGTCTGCCCGGGCTTCATCGACACCGATATCACCGCGGGCGAGCTCTCGCCGGAGCGGCTCGAACGGATCCTCGAGGAGATTCCGCTGGGCCGCCCCGGCGAGGCCCGCGAGATCGCCGGCTGCTGCCTGTTCCTGGCCAGTGATCTTGCCGGATATGTCACCGGCGCCGAACTCGACGCCAACGGCGGCCTTTTGATCCACTGAACGCGGCGGCGACAGACCGATGTCTTCCCGACCGGCCGAACCGTCGGCTCTCGACCGCCCGCATGACCAGGGCGAGATCGCGGCGGACCGGCGCCAAGGGAGATTCCGACGTCGCCCCCTGCAGGCGTTCGAGCTTGGCGATCGGGCGCGGATCGCTGTCGGTGACGACGGCCGGCAGTGTCCCGCCCCCGGTGCCGCAATGGTTGTCGATGGTCACCGGCGAAACCTCGGCGGCCGCCAACATCACCGGCCGGGCGGGCCATCGTCCTGGAGCCCGCCGGCCGCGGCGCCCGGCTGCTGTTCCCCCGGCGCCGTCGCGGGGAAGAGGCGCGAGAAGTGGTGGCTGCCTTGCATGCGGCGGGCGTGTAGGCCACCGCCTCTCGCTGCGATCTCGGCGAGGATGCCGACATCGCCTCCGATCTCGGAACCGTGGGCCGCGCCGAATTCTCGGTCCGTGCGGCGACTGTCGGCCCGGTGGATACCGAGATGCCGGATCCCGCTTCGATGCGCCCCGAATGGTGGCCCGCGAGGAGCGGATCCCCCGGGGGCGGGTCGCCCGGCGCCAGGACATCGCCCCGCTGGTGGCCTTTCTGGCCGGCCTCGAGGCGAGTTTCGTCACCGGCC
>JALSRW010000233.1 GCA_026984595.1 Alphaproteobacteria bacterium | reverse complement strand
CCTGCAGAATTCGTCGCGGGTCGCCACGGGCCAGCAACGGCCGCGCATGGCGCCGCCTTTCGGTGCGTCTGAGCAGCGTCTCGAGATCCGCCCGCAGCCAGATGGAAGTGGCCTCGGCCTTGACCAACGCCCGGATCGCCTCGTCGATGAAGGCGCCCCCGCCGAGCGCCAGCACCCCCGGCGGATCGCGCATCAGACGGGCGATCACCCGCCGTTCGAGATCGCGGAAGGCGGCCTCGCCATAGAGCTCGAAAATGTCGGGGATGCTCATCCCGGCGGCGGTCGCGATCTCGTCGTCGGCATCGCGGAACGGCACCGCGAGGGCGCGTGCGAGGCGCTTGCCGACCACCGTCTTGCCGGCCCCCATGAGGCCCACGAGCACGAGCGGGCGCGCCGTCTCGCGTGCGGCGCTGGCGAAGGCTTCGGCATCGCTCGGGAAGTCGGACATCGGGCGCGTTGCAACTCCATGCGGCCACCGATATAAACCGTCGCCGAGACGCGGACGCAACCCTTCGTCCCGGCAATGGGTTCCCGGCACGGCGGTGCCTGCCTGTCGGGACCCAGCCAGTTCGGGGATTATGGGCACTCTGAGCCGAATTCTGATCCTCCTCGCCGTCGTCGTCCTCCTCGGTGGGCTCATCTTCGTCGTCACCTGGGACATCCCGCCGCCGACCCAGCAGATCGAGAAGGTGATCCCGGACGAACGTCTGCCGCGCTGAGATGCGCGTCGCCCTCCCGGTTCTCGCCCTGCTGCTGTCGTTCGCCCTCCTGCCCGCGCCGGCCACGGCCGAGGAGGCGCCGCGACGGCTGTTGCCGCGGCCGGCCGATGCGCAGGCCGACCCGGCCCCGCCCGAGCGCCGCCCGCCGGCCATTCGCAGCCGGCCGGTAGCCGCCCCCTCGCTGGCGACCGTGGGCCTCGGAGAGGCGCGCTCCGGCTTCGAGGGACCGCTCTGGCCGGGGGCCGAGGCCGACCGCTTGCGGGCGCTCCTGGACCGCCTGCCCGAACGCCTGGCGCTGCCGGCCCTGCACGATCTGGCGCGGCGGCTTTTGACGGCACCCGGCCCACGGGTCGAAGACGGCCTCGCCCTGCTGCTGGCCCGGGCGCGTGTCCTCGCGCGCATCGGAGATCCCGCGCTCGCCGCCGAGTTGCTGCTGACTCCGGGCGATGCGGAAAGCCGGGCCCCGCGCCAGAAGGCCGCGCTCGCCGCCCTCGCCGCTGCCCGTGAGGCGGCGAAAGCCTGCGAACTGGCGGCCGGCATGCCCGGTGAGGAGGTGGCCCCGGCTGCGGTTCGCATCGTCTGCGCCCTGCGCGACGGCAATACCGATCTCGCGGGGCTGCGCCTGGAGCTGGCGCGCGAACGCGGGCTGGCCTTCGCTCCCGATTTTCTCGCCATGCTGGATGCTGCGCGCTCCGGCCGGCCCCTGTCGGTGACCCTGCCGACCGGCGATGCGCGGCCGGCGATGCTGCTGCTGATCGGCGAACTGCCGGTGGGCGAGGCGGCGGTGGAGGGCGAGCTCGGGGCCGATCCGGCGGTGCTGGCGGTGCTCGCCGGCAATGCCCGGGCGCCGGCAGCGATCCGCCTGCTGGCGGCGGAGGCGGCGGCCGCGGCGGGCTGGCTGGAAGCCGGAGATCTGCGCCGGGTCTACCTGGAGGCCGCCGAGCCGGGACAGGAGGCGGCGGCGGCGAAGCGGGCGGCGATGGTCGCCCGACTGGCGGCGGAAACCGTGCCGGCTGCTCGCGCGGCACTCCTGGCCGAGGCGGTGCCGGCACTGGCCGCCGGCATCGAGCGGCTGCTCTGGCTGCGGGTGCTCGCACCCGATGCCGCCATGCTGGTTCCCGATCCGGCCCTGGACTGGGCGGCGGAGGCGGTCATCCTGCCTCTGCTGGCGGCCGGCGAGAGCGAGAGGATCGAGGAATGGCGGCTGCTCTTGGAGCGCCGGGTGCGCGCCACCGGTGAGGGAGGGGCGGAGCTCGGACGGATCGAGCGGCTGCTCGCTCTGGCCGGCAGGCGACCGCTGCCGGAACCGGCGCCGTTGCCCGGTGATCGCCAGCGCCTGCTGTTCGCCACCCTCGCGGACGGGCTGGGGCTTTCCCTCGAACGGCGGGAATGGACCCGTCTGCTGGGACGCGAGACCGCGGGTGCGGCCCAGGCGCCGCCCCTGTCGCTGTGGCGCCAGCTCGGGGACGCGCAGGCCGAGGGGCGTCCCGGCGAGGGGCTGCTCGCGGCCCTCGGCCTTCTCACCGATGCTCCCGAAGGGGCCGCGCCGCTGGCTCTGTGGCGGGTGCTGCGCGGTCTCGGGGCGCTGGGCGAGGAGGAGGTCGCCCGGGCGATGGCGGTGCAACTCGCGCTGGTGTGGCGACTCTGATGGCCAGCCTCGAACGGTTCCTGGAAATGCTGGTGGTGGAGCGCGGCGCTTCGCCCAACACGCTCGACGCCTATCGCCGCGATCTCGAGGATTTCGGCCGCTTCCTGGAGCGCCGGCAGGGGCGGCCGGAACGCGCCTCGGCGGAGGATGTGCGGGCCTGGCTGGCGGATCTCGGAGACCGCGGCTTCGCCGCCTCCACCGTCGCCCGTCGCCTTTCGGCACTGCGGCATTACTACCGTTTCCTGTTTCTCGAAGGCGAGCGCAGCGACGATCCCACGAGCCGCATCGACCGTCCGCGCACCCGCCGGCCGCTGCCACGGCTCCTGAGCGCGGAGGAAGTGGAGGCGCTGATCGCCGCTGCCGCCAGACGCCCGGGTCCCGAGGGAACCCGTCTCCTGGCCCTGCTGGAACTCTTCTATGCCACCGGGCTTCGGGTCAGCGAGCTGGTCGGGCTCGGGCGCGATGCGCTGGCGCCCGATCTGCGCGCGCTGCGGGTCACCGGCAAGGGCGGCAAGGAGCGGCTGGTACCGATCGGCGGACGGGCGCGGGCGGCACTCGAGAAGTGGCTGGCCATAAGGCCGCAACGGGATGCACGCGGGCGCCCGATTCCCTGGCTCTTTCCATCACGGGGAAGAAGCGGTCATTTGACGCGGCAACGGGCATTGCAGCTTCTCAAGGAGCTGGCCGTCGAATGCGGCCTCGACCCCGCCCGGCTGTCGCCGCATGTG
>JALSRW010000232.1 GCA_026984595.1 Alphaproteobacteria bacterium | reverse complement strand
CCGAAACAGAGGACGGACAGGCCGGCCTTCGCGGCCCGGTCCGCGAGACCCGTGGCATCGCCGATGATCGCCAGTTCCACCGCTGCCTCCTCGCCTGCTCGGCGCGTCCCTCGATGCGCCTCTTCCATCCGCCGCGGCGCCTGCCGCACCCGGGCATTCTTGGCGCGCCCGTGCGATGTCGCAACAGTCCTGTGCGGCGGTTTGCCGCCTCCCGGAGCGCGAGCGCGCCTCGCTTCGAAATGGCGAGAATGCTGCAGTAATCAGTCCTTAAGAAATGGCGGTTAGGGTGTGGCCTCGAAACCGGCTGCCCCCGGGCCGCCCGCAACCCCATCAGCCCGAAGAGAGCCCAGGTGGTCGCAACCGACCCTGACATCCGAGATCCGGCGCAGGAGCGAGCGGCGGATCGTGGCGAGGCCACCACGGTCGTCGCCCGCGCCCAGCTCGCGGTACTGATCTCGATGGTGCCGGCGGCGGTGGTCGCCAGCACGGTCAATGCCGCGATCGTCGTCTGGCTGCTGTGGGGCGTGCTTTCCCCCCAGCAGCTCGTGCTGTGGGGCGCTTCCCTGGCGGCGGCGCTGATCGCCGAGCTGGGTCTCGGCAGCGCCGCGCGGCGGTTCGCCCTGGAACGCGCCGAGCCGGGTCTCGGCTTCGCGATCATCACCCTCGGCTCGGGCCTCGCCGGTATGGTCTGGGCGGTGCTGGTGCTGCACATGCCCGACGTCACCACCTTCGATACCGGCCCCTTCGTGATCTTCCTGATCGGCGGGGTGATGGCGGCGGCGATGATCCTCTCGAGCCCGCATCTGCCCACCGCCCTCGCCCACGATCTGCCGATTGTCGGCGCGCTGGCATTTTCCTTCGCCACCGCCGATGGCCCCGGGTCGCTGTCCCTGGCGAGCCTCGTGCCCTTTTATTTCCTGCTGCTGGCCGGTGCCGGCTATTGGCAGCAGAAGGCCTTTCTGCGCAGCGTACGGCTGGAGAAGGAGAATGCTCACCTCGCCCGCCTGCTGCGCCGCGAACGTGACGGCGCGCGCGAGGCCTGGGCGCGATCGGCCGAGGCCGAGCGGAGTTTCCGGACCCTCGCCGAGCAGGCACCTCTGGGCATCGCCCGGTTCGCCGCTGACGGTTCCCTGCTCTACGCCAACCCGGCCCTGCACCGCATGCTCGGGACCACCGACCATGCCGGCCTGGGCGCCCGCCTGGCAACGCTGCTGGGGGACAGTGACGACGAGCTCCCGGGCGCCCCCGGGCGGGTCGTCGTCGATGTCGGAGGCGAGGATCGCGAGCTGATGCTCATCCAGGCGCCGCTGGTCGGTGTCGGGGGCGAGGATCGCGGCCGGATCCTCTGCGCCAACGATGTCACCGAGCTGGCAAGGGCCACCGCCGCCATCGATCGCCTCGCCCATCACGATGTCCTGACCGGCCTCGCCAACCGTTCCCTGTTCCACAGGGAACTGATGAGCAGCCTCTCGGCGGCCGGACGCCAGGGGCAGACCGTGGGGCTTCTCCTGATCGACATCGACGGCTTCGGCCAGGTCAACGAGACGCTCGGCCAGGCGGTCGGCGATGCCCTGCTCGAACAGATCGGGGCGCGGCTCGCCGGCCGCGTGCGCACCCGCGATCTGATCGCCCGGCTGGGCGGGGACGAGTTCGGCGTGCTGCTGCGCCAGGTGGGATCCGCAGAGGCGGCCCGTGACACCGCGGAGCGGCTGCTGTCGGAGTTCGAACGGGCCTTCCGCATCGACGGCCACGAGCTCTATCTCCATGCCAGTCTCGGCCTCGCCATCTATCCGCAGGACGCCTGTTCGGCGCGCGAACTGCAGACCTTCGCCGGACTCGCCCTGCGTCGCGCCAAGAGCCGTCCGGGCACCGTCCTCTGCATGTTCGACCGCGAGCTGCACGCCGAATTCTGCGAGCGCGCGCGGCTCCGACAGGAGCTGCACGATGCCCTGCGCGACGGCCGCTTCACCCTGTATCTGCAGCCGCAGATCGACCCCGTCGACGGCCGATTGATCGGCGCCGAGGCACTCGCACGCTGGCGACATCCCGAACGCGGGATCATCGGGCCCGACTGTTTCATCCCCTTGATCGAGGATTCGGATCTGCTCGTCCCCTTCACCCTCGAATGCTTCCGTCACGCCTGCCTGATCTTGCAGCGCCACGGGAAGCGGCTGCCCCGTCTCGCCGTCAACCTGTCGCCCCTGGCATTGCGACACAAGGGGCTGGTGGCGGCCATCGACGAGCTCCTGCGGCAGCAGCAGGTCGATCCCGGCCGGCTGGAGATCGAGATCACCGAGAGCGCGGTGCTGGATACCGACAAGGCGGCACGGGCCCTGACCGAACTGCGCGCGCTCGGCCTGCGCATCGCCATCGACGATTTCGGTACCGGCTACAGCTGCCTCACCCGGCTCAAGGATCTCGACGTCGGCACCATCAAGATCGATCGCTGCTTCGTCGCCGATATGACCACCAAGGCCGATGTCCGCGGCCTGGTCGAAGCCATTGTCGGCATCGGCCGCACGCTCGGCCTCGAGGTGGTCGCCGAGGGTGTGGAGAGCGAGGAACAGGCGGCATTGCTGGCCCGACTCGGCTGCACCAGCCTTCAGGGATTCCTGTTCTCGCCGCCGCTGCCGCCGGCTGCCTTCGCGCGTTGGGTCGCCACCCGCGAACGGTGTCGGCGCGCGTCGCCCGAAGCGGCGGCCCCGGTACGGAGCGGCCTGCCCGCCTGCATGGTGTCAACCGCCGCGGGCGCTCTCCGCTCCGGCTGAAGGTGCCTCGAGCGCTGCCGTGGCTTCGGCCGTCAGACGGGCGGTCGCGGTTTCGATGCGCTCTTCGAGCAGCCGCATGAACTCGTCCCGGTCGAGCCCCGGCGGAATCGGTTCGAGGAACTCGACGATGATGCGGCCGGGCCGCTTGAGGTAGCTGCGCCGTCCCCAGTAGAGACCGGAATTGAGGGCCACCGGCACGCAGGGAACCCCCAGCGCCTTGTAGAGTGCGGCCACTCCCGGCTTGTAGGCGGGTGGGGCGCCGGGCGGCATGCGGGTGCCCTCGGGAAAGATCAGCACGCTCTCGCCGCGGGCCGCGGCACGTTTCGCTCCTTCGA
>JALSRW010000231.1 GCA_026984595.1 Alphaproteobacteria bacterium | reverse complement strand
CGCCCATCGGGAGTGCGGGTGACGTTGATGACTCCCTGGTATTCCGGATCGCCATCACCGGCATGGGCCACCATCTGCCCCTCGCCGACCGGGATCTCCTCGACCACCCGGGCGCTGGCGACGTCGATCACGCTGACGAAATCGGCGCCGAGATTGCCGACGTAGAGGCGCGAGCCGTCGGGGCTGAAGGTCAGATTATGGGGTTCGTAGAGCCCTTCCACCCTGGCGATTTCGCGCTCCTCTCCGAGCGACACCAGCGACACCGAGCCGGCGCCGATGTTGCCGACCGCCAGCAGTTCGCCATTGGGCGCAAGTTCCATGTGCTCGGGTTCCAGTCCAAGGGCGATGGTCGTGGCCTCGCCGTCACCGGCGAGATCGATCACCGAGATCGTGTTGTCGGCGGTGTTGCTGGCCACCAGCTTGCCGAGGGTGTCGGAGACCGCCACCTGATGCGGCACATTGCCCACCGCGAGGCGTGCCACCACGCGGTTCTCGCGTGTGTCGATCACCGCCACATCCGCGGAATTGCGGTTGGGCACGAAAATGTAGCGATCGACATCGGCCAGATCGGCGGCCTCCGCGCTGGTCGCCATGGCCAATGCGGCCATCCCCGACAGAACCCATTTCTGCATCCGGAACACTCCTTTTGCGGGACACCCCGTCCCTCGGTTGTGGTTGGTGATGGCAGGTCTCCTGGCTCGCGGGTCGACGCCTCGATCCGCCTTCCCGGAACAACGTCCAGTGGCATCCGTGATCTCGGCTCGCCGCCTACAGTTGCGGGGGCAGCTCCGGCCTTGCCCCGGCCTCGGCCGAAGGGCGCACCGGATTCCCTTTTCATCCCCGAGGGGAACCATCACCGGCAGGGTCCGTCAGATGCCGGATCCCGTCAAGCGCGAGTTGCTTGAAGCCGACCGCCAGATCGCCTAAGCGGGCCTGGTTCCGGCGGGAAACGGCAGAGATGGATCACCCGGTCACCCTGGTCGTCGATATCGGCGGCAACAAGATCAAGCTGGCCTGCTCCTGCGAAGCGGAGCGGCGCAAGGTTCCCTCGGGTCCCGATCTGACGCCGCAGCGGGCGATGACCCTGATCCGCGAGCTCGCCGCCGATTGGCGGTTCGAGCGGGTCACCCTGGGCTGCCCGGGGCCGGTGCGCGACGGCCGCCTGCTGGGCGAGCCGGTCAATCTCGGCGGCGGCTGGGTGGGCTTCGATTTCGCCGCCGCCTTCGGCAAGCCCACCAAACTGGTCAATGATGCGCTGCTGCAGGCGATCGGTTCCTGGCAGGGCGGCAAGATGCTGTTTCTCGGCCTCGGCACCGGTCTCGGCAGTGCCCTGGTCTGCCCGGGAACGGCACTGGCCATGGAGCTCGCCCACCTTCCCTACAAGCGCAAATGGACCTATGAGGACTGTCTCGGCCGGCGCGGCCTCCTGCGCATGGGCCGCAAGCGTTGGGAGAAGGTGGTTCACGACGTCGTCGCCCGTTTCCGCGATGCGTTCCTCGTGGACGATGTCGTGCTCGGCGGCGGCAACGCCAAGCGCCTGCGCCACTTGCCCGCGGGCTGCCGGCTCGGCAGCAACGCGCTGGCGGTGATCGGCGGGCTGCGGGTGTGGACCGACCCGATCCGGCTGCTGTAGGCGGCGTTCCCTTCAGCCGGCGAACGGCCGGCCGCGGCGGCGGATCTCCTCGACCTCGGGATGACGGACGTGAACGAAGCGACGGTCGCAATACTTGCACACCGCCTGGCCGCCTTTTTCCAAGGTGAGGAACTCCAGCGGATGGCCCAGCGCCCCACCGCCCCCGTCACAACACACCTCCGGGCGCGGGGTGATCACCACCTCTTCACCGTCGAGCAGGAAATGCTCTTCGCTCTCGGCTGTTTCGGTCCTCGGGCTCATTATCATCTCCACGGACGAGGCGCGCATCCCGCCAGGCTGGCGGCGTCATGAGGAGGTCCGCTCCGTCTGCCACCGTCGACGGGCGGCAACCGGCAGGCGGCCAGGCCGCCGGCACCGCACCGGACTTGCCAGCGAACGCGATCGAACTCAAGGGTTTGCGGAAAATCTACCGCGGTGCCCACGGCCAGCCGGCGATGGAGGCGCTCCGGGGCATCGACCTCCTGGTGCCGCGCGGCTCCTTCTTCGGCCTGCTCGGTCCCAACGGTGCCGGCAAATCGACGCTGATCAACATTCTCGCCGGCCTGGTCGTCAAGAGCGCCGGCCGCGCCCTGGTCTGCGGCGTCGATATCGATCGCAATCCCAGGCGGGCGCGACGGGCGATCGGGGTGGTGCCGCAGGAGCTCAATCTCGACGCCTTCTTCACGCCGCGCGAGACCCTCGAATTCCAGGCCGGCCTCTACGGAGTGCCCAGGCGGGAGCGCAGGACCTCGGAACTGCTGGCCGCGGTCGGCCTCAGCGACAAGGCCGACGCCTACGCCCGCTCGCTGTCGGGCGGCATGCGCCGCCGCCTGCTGGTGGCCAAGGCCCTGGTCCACGATCCTCCGGTGGTGGTTCTCGACGAGCCCACCGCCGGGGTCGACGTCGAACTCCGCCGTTCGCTCTGGGAATACATGAAGGGGCTCAACGCGCGCGGCCGCACGATCGTGCTCACCACCCACTATCTCGAGGAGGCCGAGCGGCTCTGCGATCGCATCGCCATCATCGATCGCGGGACGCTGGTGGCCTGCGACGAAACGTCCAGGCTGATGCGGCGGCTCGACGAGAAGGAGCTGATCGTCACCGTTACCCCGTCGCCTGCGGATCTGCCCGAGATGCTGCAGGCGCGGGGCGTCCGGCTCGACGAGAGGGGCCGGCTGCGGATCCGCTATCGCCCCAGCCGGACGCGGGTGATCGATCTTCTGGACGCGGTTCGCGACGCCGGATTCGCGATCACCGACCTGGTCACGCGCGAGCCCGATCTCGAGGAGCTGTTCCTGCGCCTCACCGGCAGGGGTGCGGAAGGTACGCGGTGAACGGCGGGCCTTTCACCGGCGGCGGTGATGCGCTAGATAAGGCCCGCACGCGCCCGTAGCTCAGTCGGATAGAGCGTCGGCCTCCGGAGCCGAAGGTCAGAGGTTCGAGTCCTCTCGGGCGCGCCATCCGCCCGAAA
>JALSRW010000230.1 GCA_026984595.1 Alphaproteobacteria bacterium | reverse complement strand
ATGTGGCCATCCGGCTGCACCGGCCGCGGCACCCGGATCTCGTGCAGCGACGGCTGATGACCGTGCACACCCATATCTACGGCTCCGCCGAGTATCTCGAGAAATACGGCGAACCGAAGCGTGCCGAGGATCTCGACCACCACCGGCTGATCGCCTATGGCGACGAATGGCAGCCGCCGGTGGCCAGCCTCAACTGGATCCTGCAGGCGGGACGCGGCAATCGCGACGAGCTGCCGCCGCGCCGGGCGACGGTCAAGATCAACAATGTCTACGGCATGCTGCGGGCCACCGAGCGCGGTGTCGGTCTCGCTTCGCTGCCCGATTACCTGGCGAGCTCGAGCGTGCGCCTGCGTCGCCTGCTGGCGGATCTGGAAGGGCCGAGCTTCACCGCCTATTTCGTGTACCCGGCGGAGCTCCGAGCGAGCAAGCGGGTGTCGGTGTTCCGCGATTTCCTGCTGGAGAAGGTGGCCGAGCAGCCGGTCTGGTAGCTGCGACATTCCTGCATGCGAGGCATGCGTAAAAGTTTACGCGATACCTCTGGCCAACCATCACGTTTCGTACTATTTATTGCGGCGCAGCAGGACGGTGGCTCTGGGCCGTCCTGTCGATCGCCGGCTCGGCCGGCGGTCCCCCGGACGCAAGGTCCGGGGCGAGGAAGACCCTCCGGGTCTGCCTCACTCCCAGACGTTTAGCCTCCCTGATCTACTTGGCCGGGTCCTTGGACCCGGCTCTTTTTTTGCGGAGCGAGTTTGCGGCCGACGACATCGCCCGTCAAGCGTCTGTGATCGCTGCGGAAATATGTCAGGGAACGCTAAAGCAACCGGAACGCGAGAACTCGCCGCAGGCATCGCGCCACGGGGCACCGCATCTACATGAACAGCGGCTCGCCCTCGAGGCTCCGGTAGAGGTCCGCAACGAACTCGCCATAGCCGTTGTAGAGCAGGGTCGGCACCCGTTCCGACCGGCCCAGCGGCCGTTCCTCGGCCTGGCTCCAGCGGGGATGCGGCACTTCCGGGTTGACGTTGGCCCAGAAGCCGTACTCCTGTGGCGCGATGGTCGACCAGAAGGTCTGCGGGCGATCGGCGGTGAAGCTGAAGCGGACGATCGATTTGATGGATTTGAACCCGTATTTCCAAGGAACCACCAGACGCAGCGGTGCCCCGTTCTGCTTCGGCAACGGCCTGCCGTAGATGCCGGTGGCGAGGAAGGCCAGCTCGTTGGTGGCCTCGGCCATCGTCAGCCCCTCGACATAGGGCCAGGGATACCAGAAGGCCCGCTGACCCGGCGCCATATCGGCATCCAGGAAAGTCTCCATGCGCAGATATCTGGCACCGGAAAGCGGACGGGCGAACTCAACGAGAGCGCGCAACGGAAAGCCGCTCCATGGTACGGCCATCGACCAGGCTTCGACGCAGCGGTGCCGGTAGAGGCGCTCCTCGAGCGGCATGCGGCGGATCAGATCCTCGGCATCGATCACCTGTTCCCGCTCGACGAGACCGTCGATGGTCACCGTCCAGGGCCGCAGCCGGAGATCCTGGGCCGCCTTCCAGATCTGCTTGTGGGAGCCGAACTCGTAGAAATTGTTGTAGGTGGTGGCGAGCTCGGCATCGGTAAGTGGCCGGTCCAGCGGGTAGCGGGGATTGCGCTCCACCGGATACAGATCGGCGGCAATGCCCGCATCTTCGGCGGCGCGGGCGGAAACACCGGCCAGCAACGGTCCGGCCAACGCACCGCTGGCCGCCATGCCGGCCAGAATCCGGCGCCGGTTCCAGAAGACATGCTCCGGGGTGGCACGAGCTTCCGGGAGCTCCCATCCGCGTCGGGTACGGGTCAGCATGCACGTTCTCCCTGCCGAGACGTCCCCGTCTAAGTTCGAACCGTTACGGCGTTTGTCCATTCACGGACGCGCGAGCACCGCCGCGGCCCTCGAAAGCCGCCGCTCTCCCGCCGGCGGTCGACCTGCCCACGAGCCCTTTTCCGGCCCGGAACGCGGCCGCCGCGCGGCCTCGAGGCCGCGCGGCGTCCCACCCTTCCGTGCAACCGATCAGCGCTTGCGGATCTCCACCCGCCGGTTGCGCGGCTCCGGGGTCTCGTCGGGGGTCGGCACGGCGAGCTTGGTTTCGCCGAATGCCCGCACCGTCATCCGGGCGGGATCGACACCGCGAGCGGCGAGATAGTCGGCGACCGCCCGGGCGCGCCTCTCGGAGAGTTTCCTATTGTATGCGGCCGGGCCCATCGTGTCGGTATGGCCGTCGACGAACACCTGCACCTTCGGGTTCTGCTTCAGCAGCGCGGCGATACGATCGAGCTCCGGCTTGAAGGCGTCCTTGATGACCGCCTTGTCGAAATCGAACAGAACATCCGCGGCGAGGGTGATGACCGGGGGCACCGGCGGCCGGAGCGCCGCCTCGGCGGTCTCGAGATTGTCCAGGAAGGTCTGACGGCAGGCGGCGATATCGTCGGGTTGGATATTCTCCTCCTGCTGCTCGAGCCAGCAGTCGTAGGCAGCGAGTGCCCGGGCCGTGGCTTCCGGAGCCTTCTGCGGGCCACCACCCTGGAGCACGGCATCGAGCCGCTTGCGCGCACCGGAGAGCACCTCGGCCTTCACGGGCGGCAGCATGCGTTCGCTCACCGCCTGCGGCGCCACCGGCTCACCGCGGGCCGCGGCAATCGCCTTGCGGGCGTGGAAGATGGCGTCGGGATAATCCATCATCGGCCCCAGCTCGTATTCGGCGTAACGCAGATATTCCGAATAGAGCGTCGCCCGATAGGCGTCGGCCGGCGGCTGCAGGGAGCGAGCCTCCGCAACGGTCCGTTGGGCGGGCAGCGACTGGGCCAGATTGGCCGGAAGGGTGGTGAACTGCGGGCCACCGGCGCAGGCCGATAGCGTGAACATGCCGGCGCCCATGACGAGGCCGATTTTCAGGCGCATCGTGGTTTCTCCGATTTCTGCCAGTGTGCGTTGAGAGCGATGCCGAATCATCGCCGCAATAGTCGCACTCCAAACGGATTTGGTTTAGGCCTCGTCGGTGCCGCTCCCGCCTTTGCCGCCCGGTGTGGCAGAATCAACACAAAGAGTGAGACAAATGGCCCTCTTGCGCGCACCGGAGGAATCC
>JALSRW010000229.1 GCA_026984595.1 Alphaproteobacteria bacterium | reverse complement strand
CACGATCATCAGCCAGGGCGAGAGCTCGAGCCCGAGCAGCGCCTGGGTGATCACGTCCGCCGAGCCGAGCCGGGCGAAGACGGCGCCGAAGACGTTGGAGGCCACGGCGAGGAAGAGCACGAGGCTCGAGGTCACCATGGTGTTGACGACCGCATTGCGCAGACTGGGCCAGGTGAGCTTGCCGTAGGCGGCGGCAAGGAAAATGGCGCCGAGCGCACCCATGGCGGCGGCCTCGGTGGGCGTGGCGAGCCCGGCGAGGATCGATCCCAGGGCGGCGGTGATGAGAGCTGCCAGCGGCACCATGCCGAAGACGACCTCGCGCAGGATCTCGCCTGCGCTCGAGGCGCGCTCCTCGACCGGCATCGGCGGGCCGAGCTCGGGACGCAGGAAGCTCTTGCCCAGTGAATAGAGAATGTAGAGCCCGGCCAGCAGAAAACCGGGACCGAAGGCGGCCGCGTACAGCTGCACCACCGAAATCCCCATCACCGGTCCCATGACGATGAGCATGACCGAAGGCGGAATGAGGATCCCCAGCGTGCCGCCGGCGGCGATCACGCCGGCGGAAAGTCGCGCATCGTATCTTGCCTTGATCATGATCGGCGCGGCCATGATTCCGAGCACGGTCACCGCCGCGCCGACGATGCCTGTGGCCATGGCAAAGATGGTCGCGGTCGCGAGCACCACCAGATAGAGGGCACCGCGCACCGGTGCGAGAAGCAGGCGGAAGGCGGTGAAGAGCCGCTCCATGAGGCCCGCCTGCTCGACCACGAAGCCCATGAGAACGAACAGCGGGACCGCGGCGAGTTCCTCCACCTTCATGAGGCCGATGATCTGAAAGTAGGCGAGGGAGAAGACCCGTTCGCCGAGCCCGATGTAGCCGAACACGAAGGCGAGGCAGAGGAGCGTGAAGGCGATGGGAAAACCGACGAAGATGATGCCGATGAGCAGCACCAGCATCACGATGCCGAGGATCTCGTTGGGGCTCATACCTGGATCTCCTCGGCCGGGGTGAGCAGCTCACCCGTGCGGATCGCATGCCAGGCCTTGATGACCTCGGAGACACCCTGGATCAGGAGCAGCGCGGCCGAGACCGGTACCGCGGCCTTGAAGGGCCACATCACGGGCCGCCACGCCGTCTGTTCCGAACGCTCCATGATCTCATAGGCGTAGACCGCTTCCTCGTATCCCACCCAGAGGACCATGATCACGCCGGGAAAGAGGAAGACGAGATAGGCGATGAGGTCGATCCAGCCCTTGGTGCGGTTCGAAAATTTGTGCCAGAAGAGATCGGTTCGGATGTGGGCCCCTTTGCGCAGCGCATAGGCGGTGCCGAGCATGAACAGCGCCCCGTAGAACATGTAGCTGATCTCGAAGGCCCAGATCGTAGGGGCACCGAAGGCGTAGCGGGCGACCACCTCGTAGACCATGGCGCCGAGGATCGGCACCACCAGCCAGGCGACGAAGAAGCCGCTGATCTCGGTGAAACGGTCGATCGCCTGAACGATGCGCAGCAGGCGCTCTTCCGAAGGGTTCACCTCCTCACCCTCCACAAAGAGTTCGGTGCAGGCGGACGGGAAACGGGGCGGCAGCTGCCGCCCCGCATGCAGTTCTACTCTTCAGGCCAGTAATAATCGGCCGCGAAATTGTAATTCGGGAAATAGAAACGCCGCGCGGGCACGACGACACTCGCGTATTCCCTCTTCGAGTCCAGTACCTTCTTGAAGAAGGAATTGTTCTTCGCATGCTCGGCGGCCAGATCGTCCCACCCTTCCAGGAACGCCTTGAGAATGTCCTCGGGCGTCTTCTTGATGATGACGCCGTGCTTTTCCCGGAGCTCCTTGAGGGCTTCGGCATTCTGCTTCATCCAGCGCACCCACCAGCGAAGCCACACCTCGGTTGCCGCGCTCTTGATGATCTCCTGCTGCTGCTCGCTGAGGCTGCGCCAGACGTCGCCGTTGATGAGCAGCTCGGCCACCGTTACCGTCTCATGCATGCCGGGCGAATAGTGGTACTTCCAGACATTGTGGAAGCCGAGGCGGAGGTCCTCGACGCCGCCGACCCATTCGGCGCAGTCGATCACGCCCCGCTCGGCGGCGGGAAGGATCTCGCCGCCCGGCATGTTGACCACCGCGAAGCCCATGCGCGCCCAGATCTCGTTGGCGATGCCGGTCTGGCGGCACTTCATGCCCTTCATGTCCTCGACACTCTCGATCGGCCGCTTGAACCAGCCGAAGGCCTGGGGACCCGCGGGCATGATCGGAATGGCGACGACGTCGAGCTTGAGCTCCTTCTGGTAGAATTCCTGGTAGAGCTCGAAACCGCCACCCTCGTACATCCAGCCCATATGGTCGATCATGTCCATGCCGAACGGCCCGCCGGGACCACCGGTGAACAGGATCGCCGCCGGGTGCTTGCCCTGCCAGTAGCCGGCCCAGGTGTGCGCGCCGTCGATCACACCGCGTGCGGTGGCATCCAGCACCTCGAAGGCGGGCACCACCTGCCCCGCCGGCATGGTCTTGATCGTGAGCTCGCCGCCGCTGAGTTTCTCCACCCGCTCGGCGAACATCACAAAGTTCTCATAAAGAGTGAGTGCTGCGGGCCAGCTCGCCTGCATCTGCAGCTCGAGTGCCGCCGCGGGTCGGGGGACGGCTGCGAGGCCGAGTGCGGCCGTCGCCGCCATCGACAGCAAGGTCTTGCGCATGGTTCTCCCTCCCTGGAGTCGCTGTGTGGCTCGGGCACCGGTCGCGGCGGTTCACTGATGGCGCTCTGCCGTCGTCGACCGGCGGCCGCGCGGACGATAGCAGAGGGGCTGGAAGCTGTGAACGCCGACCCGATCCGGGCATACTCGCAGGTGAACACCTTGGGAGGCTCTGATGCAGGAAGCGCTTCGGGCCCTGCGTGCGCGCTGCCGGGCCCTGCTCGATGCGGCCGGGGTGCTCGAGGACCCCGAAGAGATCGCGCGCTACTGCGTGGATTTCTGGCGCAACCACCGGGGCCGCGCCGCACTCGTGCTGCGCCCGCGCAGCACCGCGGAGGTGGCGGCGGTGGTGCGCACGGCCGCGGAGCTCGGGGTAGCGATCGTTCCCCAGGGAGGCAATACCGGCCTCGTCGCCGGTGGCATCCCGGA
>JALSRW010000228.1 GCA_026984595.1 Alphaproteobacteria bacterium | reverse complement strand
CGTGCGGATCGAGTGAGGCGAGGTCGAAATCCTCGAGAATGTTGAGCATCAGCAGGGTGATCAGCCCCTGGCCGTTGGGCGGGCACTGATAGATGCGGAGATCCCGGTAGGTGCCGTGCACCGGCTCCACGAACTCGGCCTCGTATTCGGCGAAGTCCCGGATTTCGTGCAGCCCGCCCAGGGCCCGCAGGCTGGCGGTCATGCGCGCGGCGAGCTCGCCGCGGTAGAAGACCTCGGCGCCGCCGCCGGCGATCTTCTCGAGGGTCCGGGCGAGGGCCGGAAACCGCATCACCCGGCCGCATTCGGGAGCCCGGCCGCCGGGAAGATAGACCCGCCGCGCGGTCTCGTTGGCCAGCAGGCGATCCTGCAGCCGCGCCCAGTCGAAAGCGACCCGCGGGAACACCGGAAAGCCCTCGGCCGCACAGGCGATGGCCGGCGCCAGCACGGTCGCCAGATCGAGCCTTCCGTGTTCGCGCAGCAGCAGCTCCCAGGCGGCGATCGCCCCGGGAATGGTGACGCTGTGCACGCTGTCGGCGGTCAGCCGGTCGATCCCCAGATCGCGCAGCCGCTCGAGGCTGGCCGCCGCCGGTGCCCAGCCCGAGCCGTTGACCGCCACCACCCCGCCGGAAGCCGGGGCGAACAGGGCGAAACAGTCGCCACCGATGCCGGTGGACTGGGGCTCGACCACCGCCTGCACGGCGGCCGCGGCGATCGCCGCATCGACCGCGTTGCCACCGGCTCGCAGCATGTCCAGCGCGGCCAGGGTGGCCCGGGGATGCGAGGTGGCGGCCATGCCGCCGCAGGCATGGGCGGTGGAACGACCCGGCGATTGGAAATCCCGCATCGTGCAGCTCCTCCTCGGGGCGAGCTCTAGGCCAAACCGACCGCCACCGCCAGCCGCTTCAGGAGCGGTGGTAGGGATGGCGGCCGAGGATCGCCCAGGCGCGAAAGATCTGTTCGGCGAGCATCGCCCGCACCAGCAGATGCGGCCAGGTCATGGCCCCCAGCGACAGTACCCAGTCGGCCCGGGCCCGCAGCCGCGGATCGAGCCCCTCGGCACCGCCGATGACGAACACCAGGAGACCATGGCTCTGCCGCCACAGCGCCTCGAGGCGCGCGGCGAAAGCCTCGCTGCCGACTTCCTCGCCGCGACCGTCGAGAACGATCACGGAGGCATTACGGGGAATGGCGGCGAGCAGACGGTCTCCCTCCATCCGCCGCCTTCGCTCGGGGTCGGCGGAGCCGCGCAGCTCGATCTCGCGCAGGGTCACCCGCCAGGGCAAGCGCTCGAGATACCGTGCCGTCAACGCATCGACGGCCGGGTCGCGGCTGCGACCGACAGCCAGGATCTCGATCCGCAAGGCGCCTCAGCGCGAGGCTCCGGTGGCCAGCCGCTGCGGCGGTGCCACCGACCAGAGCCGTTCGATGTCGTAGAGGGCACGCGTTTCCGCGCGGAAAAGATGTACGATCACATCGCCCGCATCGAGCAGGACCCAGCTCGCTTCCTCGAGACCCTCGGCCTCGACCGGCCCGATCCCGGCATGCTTGAGACGGTCCCGCAGCTTTTCCGCCATGGCCAGAATGTGGCGCTTGGAGGTGCCGGTGGCGACCACCATGAAATCGGCCAGGGTGGTCTTGCCCTCCAACTCGATGACGGTGGCATCGATGGCCTTGTCGGCGTCGAGACTGTCGAGGATGATCTGCAGCAGATCCCGCGGTCCGGCGGACGGTTGTACGTCGGCCGTTATGGCTTTCACTCCCCAAACGCGCCCTGCGGCCACTTGCCGGCCCGGCGGATGGCCGTGGCCGAAGCAGAATGTGGGCGCAGACGCAGGAACACCCATCGCGGCGGCGGCAGATCCGCGAGCTCGAAGGCCCGCTCTTCCGCCAGCCGCGCCCCGGCGAAACCGTTCGCCACCGGTCCCGCCAGTGCAGCATAAGAATAGGGGCTGCGCTCGAAAACGGCAATGGGCACCAACCGGAAGATGCGCTGCCACTGCCGCCACCGGGGGAGCTGGGCGAGGTTGTCGGCACCGATCAGCCAGACGAAGCGGTGGCCCGGCAAACGCAGGAGGCGGCGCAGCGTGTCTATCGTGTAGCGGGTGCGGAACCGGGCTTCGAGATCGCGCACGCGGATCCGCGGATGGCGAGCCATGCGCCGGGCATTGTCCAGACGCATGGCGAAGGGCGCCAGCTCGGCCGGGGATTTGAGCGGGTTCTGCGGCGACACCAGCCACCAGACCTCGTCCAGACGCAGCCGCTTGAGGGCCTGGAGGCTGATATGGAGATGGCCTTCATGGGCCGGGTTGAAGGAGCCGCCGAGCAGCCCGATCCGCCGCCGGGACCGCACCGCCGGCTCCTCCGTGGACGGCAAAGCGATCGGCAGACGCCCCCGCGGCGGCCTTCGTGGCCAGCTCAGGGCGCTCATCGGCGCGGCACCGCCGCTGCCCCGCAGTGTCCCGTTAAGCGCATCTTAACCAAGAGGCGCTAGACCGGGAGCGACCAGCTTCGGAAAGGTGTTGCATGGGCACCCCCGCAATCGGTCCGGAACGGAACGAGGCCAGTAGGCCACGGCTCCGCATTCTCCACAATATGGCGCGCAGCGGCGGCACGCTGATCAGCCGCTGTGTCGCCTGCATGGAAGGGGTGGCGCTGCTGAGCGAGATTCATCCCCTCGGTACCGAGATCTTCAATCCGCTGACGCAGGCCATGTCCTGGTTCGGAGTGCCGCAGCCGCGCGACGTCCTGGCCCTTCGCGAAGCCGGGCCGGTAGGCTTCGAGGACGCCATCCTCCTGATCCACGCGCGGGCCCGGGAACGGGGACTGGAACTCGTGCTGCGTGACTGGTCGCATCTCGATTTCCTGGGGATGCCGCTGGTCGCCGATCCGCCCTACCGCTCGCTGCTGGCGGAGGTGCTGGGCAGCCACTTCGAGCTCGTGCGTATGGCCACCGTGCGTCATCCCTTCGACCAGTGGCTGAGCAGTGCCAAGCTCCCCTCGATCAGAGACCATCTCTCTCCGGAAGCGTTCATGGCGGGCTGCAGGAAGTTCGCCGAAATGGCCCGTGCGATCGGCTTCGTCCGCTTCGAGGATTTCTGCGAGGATCCGGCGGCGGCCATGCAGCGCATC
>JALSRW010000227.1 GCA_026984595.1 Alphaproteobacteria bacterium | reverse complement strand
CTCGCCGCACGCAGGTTCCTCTCGTCACCGGCGAAGCCCAGCTTGAGCTTGAAGATCCGATAGCCCAGCGCCCGCGCCGCTTCCATCTGCGCCGGCGGATCGTCTGGATCGATGCCGCTCGCATATGCCGGGAGCGGGCGAAGTTCCCCGCCCAGGAGGCGGGCGAGCGGCACACCGGTACGGCGGGCGAGAAGATCCCAGAGGGCGCAGTCGAAGCCCGCGATGACATTGGCGAACGCGCCCTGCTCGCCGGTCTGGATGGCGAGACGACGCACCGCTTCGAAGGCTGCCGCGGTCACGATCGCCGGGGCATCCGGCACCTGCCCCAGATACCATCCGGCGAGATGGTCGGTGGCCAGAAGGAAACGGCTCTCGAGACCGTGACGCGGAAAATTGCACCAGATCTCGCCCCAGCCGGCGACGCCGTCCTGATCCT
Organism: Alphaproteobacteria bacterium; assembly: GCA_026984595.1. Lineage (GTDB taxonomy): Bacteria > Pseudomonadota > Alphaproteobacteria > Geminicoccales > Geminicoccaceae > JALSRW01. The sequence continues at coordinate 2,694 of JALSRW010000227.1, read as the reverse complement.
CGATCCGCACGAACAATGCCGGACGACTGTCCATCGCGCCGAAGGCCGTGGCCACCGGCTGCGGACATGGCGCCCGCAGGGCGATGAGCCGGATGCGGCCGATGGCGGACATGGCCTGTCTCCTCCCCCTCGCCCGATTCCTAACCCCACAGGCGAGCGGGCGCCAGCCCTGCGATCAGCGCGTCAGTCCGGCATAGAACTCGGCCAGAGCCGCGGTGAAGCGCTTCCGGCTGGCGGCACGCAGGTAGAACATGTGACCGCCGGGCAGGGTCAGGAAGCGCAACCGGGCGCGTGCATCGGCGTCGAGCGGCATCTGTTCGAGCAGGTAACGGCTCGCGAAATAGGGGGTGACGAGATCGTGATAGCCGTGCGCGACCAGTACCCGAAAGGCGGGGTTGGTGGTCAGGGCGTAGGCGAGATCGTCGCTGCCACCGACGAAGCCCTGACCGCCGTCGAGGGCTTTTTCGAAGTTCCAGCGATGGGCCAGCTCGCGGTTGAGTACGCGATAGCGACGATCGGTGCGAAAGCCGATCTCCTCGCGGAGATAGCGCAGAAAGGCGGTGGCGAAGGGCGCCGCCACACGTTCGAAGGAAGGATCGCCGCGATAGAGCGGGCTTTCCGGGACCGGATCCGCGCCGCTCAGGCGGCCGTCGTAGAGGCCGATGATGCGCCCTCGTCCGGCGAGCAGCCGCTTGGCGAAACTCGTGCGGGGGATCCGTCCGCGCTTCTCGGTGACGGTTTCCACCGGCAGGCCGATATAGTCCGCGTAACTTTCGAACAGCCGCTGCCGCTCCGCCTCCTCCATGCGGCCGAGACGGGCGAGACCCGGCAGCAGCTTGTCGAGGACGAAACCCTCGACCTCGGCGATCCGGCTTTCGGGATCGGCACCGATGCCGGCGAGCTTGCCGCGACCATGGAAACCTGCGGTGGCGGCCAGACTGGGAGCCAGGGTGATCCAGGGAAGCAGATTGTAGCGTTCGCCGCCGCGCAGAAGCGCGAATTCCAGGGCCGGCGAGACGAGCACCGCCCCGTTGAGGGCGATGTCGAAGCGCTCCAAGAGCCGCCGCGGCAGCACCGCCGCACGAAAGCCGCCGTAGCTCTCGCCGGCGATCACCCGCGGCGAGGCCCAGCGGTCGAAGCGGGTCAGATAGAGCCGGATGAAGCGGCCCAATGCTTCGAGATCGCCTTCGACTTCGAAGAACTTCTCCGCCTTGCCGCTCCGCTTCTTCACGCCGGCCTCCGCGCCCCCGTCGGGAGCATCGACCACCCGGCTGTACCCGGTGCCCACCGGGTCGATGAACACGAGATCGGTGAAACGCAGCCAGGTGGCGGGATTGTCCTCGATCCTCGCCGGCGGCACCGGCAGATCGCCGGTTTCGGGAAGGGCAAGTCGCCGCGGGCCGGCGGCACCGAGATGCAGGAACACGCTGGCCGCCCCGGGTCCGCCATTGAACAGGAAGGTGATCGGCCGCTGTCCCGGCTCCGTCGCATCCAGCCGGTCGTAGGCGACGAAGAACATGCGCGCCTCGGGTTGCGCGGAGTCCTCGCCGATCGGCAGATAGCCGGCGGTCGCACGATAGCGAAGCCCACCCTCCGCGAGCTCCAGGCTGCGCCGAACGGTGACGCTTTCCTCCGGCGCCGATGCGGCCGCGGCGCCGGTGCCGTCTTCGCGCCCGCGCGCCATTGCCGGCGGCAGCAGGACGAGCAACAGGACCAGAAGCGCGCGAGCGGTCATGCGCGTCATCGGCGCTGCTCCTCGACGATGGCGTCGATCACCGCCCCCACGATCAGCGCCGCCGAGCAGGCACCGGGATCGATGTGGCCGATGCTGGCCTCGCCGAGCCCGGCCGCGGCACCCCAGCCGGCGGCGACGTCCCGGGTATGATGGAGGGCATGGCCGGCGGCAGCCACCACATAGGCACCGAGGGCCTCGGGATCGGTTTCGCCGGCATGCTCCCGCAGCGCCCCGGCGACCGGCGCCAGCACGTCGAGCAGGGTCTTCCGGCCGATTTCCACGCCGCCCTCTCTGCGCACCGCGGCAATGCCGCGATCGAGCATGGAGATGGCGGTAGCGAGATCGAGGTCCTCGCCATCGGGCGCCGCTTCGGCCATGCCGGCCAGCAGGGCGGCGTAGATCCTGCCTCCGTCGCCGCCCATCTCGCCGCGCATGGCTTCGCCGATCTCGCGCAGCGCGTCGGCGAGCGGCATGCGTGTGAACCCGGCATGTTCGCGCCGCAGCCTGGCCACCGCGCGCGCCAGATTGGTTCCGTGATCCCCGTCACCGAGCGCCGCATCGAGGCTGTCGAGCTCGACCCGGCGCTCTTCGAGGGTGGCTTCTACCCGATCCAGGATCGCCAACAGCGGCAACCGATCCATCACCTTCTCCCCGACTGTGCCCGGCCTGCCCCGAGCGGCAGGTCGTCCCCTCGCCGAACACTATCGCGCGGCGACCGGGAGCGCACCCCGGCCGCGGTGCGACACGGCGCTCGCCGGCAGCGCGGCGTTCCCGGTTCACCCTCCGCTGCCGGCCTGCTCCAGACAATCGAGGAAGCGCTGCTTCCAGCCGCGCACATCGTGCTCGCGCACCGCCGCCATCATCCGCTGCCAGCGCTCCACCCGTTCCTCGAGGCTCATGGTGAGTCCGGTATGCAGGGTCTCGGCCACCTGGTGAATGTCGTAGGGATTGACGATCAG
>JALSRW010000226.1 GCA_026984595.1 Alphaproteobacteria bacterium | reverse complement strand
ACTTCTCGAGTTCCTCCACCTTCTCGCGGATCCGCGCCTCGATGAAGTCGGAATGCGGAACGTCGTGGAAACGAATCTCGAGAGGCTTGTCCATGATCTTCCCCGTTGCTGAGGTTGTCCCTCGATGACGATCAGCGGCCGGCGACGGGCGATCTCGCGTGTCAGCCCGGCCCGATGCGCCGCGTTCCCCACCGCATCGATGTTCCTGCAGGCATCCGGTGCTTCCTCGGCGACACCTCGCATCGAGACGCTGTGCGCCTCCACACCGGTTTTCGCCAGGCGGGCGGCGATCTCCTCGCCACACCAGCGCTCACCCGGGCACCGCTGCCCGTGCCGCCGTGCATCGGAGCCGGCGGGCCGAACGGGCGCAGCGGTTCGGGCAGGGCGCGGCTGGGGCCCTTGCGATGGACGGAAAGGTGGAGCCAGCGATCGGCCACGCGATGGCGTTCCCTTTTGCCGGTGTTGTGCGAGACCTCGTACAGGAGCCGCAGGCGGGTCCCGGAAAAGAAGCGTTCGAACACCTGCCGCGCGAGATGGCCGATGATCTGGCGGTTGGCAAGCGGGCAATCGATCGCGGCGCGTATGGCGCCGGGATCCTGCCGGCTCGCCGCCGAACCGATCGGCGCGCAGGCGAGCCCGCGCGAGCCGCAATGCACGGTGACCGCGACTTCGCCGCGCAGGAGCCGCTGGCCGCGGTGGTCGGCCGCTGGCCGGGAGGGAGGGCCGGTGCGCCCCAGATCCTCGCGTTCGTCCCGCCCCCGGGCCACGGCCCGGACCGCGCTGCCTGCGAGCATCGCCTCCCGTTCGCGCCCGGCGAAGATCCCCGCGGGAACCCGCATCCGCCCTTCCGGCTCGATCTTCCGGCAGCTCCCGTCGACCCTGGTCGGGCGCGCGAGAACCATGGTCCGGCCTTCGGAGGTCGGTCAGACGTTCACCACGCATTGGGCCAGCCAGCGGCCGTTCCCCACAGGTTCCAGTCGGAGATCGGTGCAGGTGGCGCCCTTGGGCTCCACTGCCGGCGCATGGCGCTCGGGATCGAGCGGCTCGCCCCAGGCGGTGGCCTGCAGGGCCCCGTTTTCCATCTGCACGGTGAAGCGGCCGAACAGCATGCGCAGGGTGACCATCTCGTAGATGAGGGCGTTCAGCCACTCGACCAGCAGGAGCGGGTCGTCGGGCGCTTCGCAGCGGATGCTGACCGGCTCGCGCGGTTCGACATGGCGGGGATCGGTGATCGCCGCGGTCAGGGCGAGAGCGATTTCTTCGAAGGCTTTTTCCTTGGTCGGGCCCCAGCCGCGAAGTCCGATGTCCGCCTCGTGAGGGAACAGCTCGAAGCCCTCTCGTGCATGGCTCCGTTCCAAGATGGTGAGCATTCGTGGATCCCCCCAGACGTGCGCCTCCGCGACGCGAGTATCCATTATGTAGTCTCGCGAGAGGTGAAACGCTACCCCTTCGTTGCACGCAGTGCGACAATTTGCACCTTTACACTGTCGTGTGTCGCCGCCGGCGCCACGGCAGGCGGCTTCCCGCGGACGGGCCGTCCATGATAGTGTCGGATGGGAATACACTGGTCGGGACCGGGGGATTTCCCGTGTGGAAATGGGCCGGCTGGGCGGTGATCGGAACCGTGGCTACGGCCCTGCTCGTGGCCAAGCTGTACTACCCGGGGCTCTGATCGCCGGCCGTGCCGCTGTCGATGGTGAGGGCTTCGAGTTCGTTCGGGGGGAAGGGCACCCCCGTGCCGGCGAGCCCGCAATAGCCGTGCGGGTGGGCCGCCAGATATTGCTGGTGCTCCGGCTCCGCGTAGAAGAACTCGGCCGCCGGTCGGATCTCGGTGGTCAGCGGTCGCCGGTGGCCGTGTCGTTCCAGCGCCGCGCGGTAGATGGAAGCCGCCGCCCGGGCCAGCCTCTGCTGGGCGGTGTCGCAGGGGAAGATGGCGCTTCGGTACTGGCTGCCGATATCGTTGCCTTGGCGCATTCCCTGCGTCGGATCGTGGCTCTCGAAGAACAGGGCCAGCAGCCGGGCGTAGGAGACGATCCGCGGATCGAACACCACCAGCACGGCCTCGGCATGACCGGTGCGTCCGGAACACACCTCTTCATAGATCGGATTCGGAGTCGTCCCGCCGGTATAGCCGACCGCCGTGACCCACACCCCCGGCTGCTTCCAGAACAGCCTTTCGGCACCCCAGAAACACCCCATCGCGAAGATCGCCTGCGCGTACCCTTCGGGCCAGGGCGGCTGCAGCGCGCGGCCGCTGACGCGATGGCGCTCGGGCAGGGGGAAGAGCGGCGCCGACCGTCCCGGCAATGTTCCCTCGATCCCCGTCGGCCCCTGGGGTCCGCGTTTCCAGCCGAACATCGCAACCGCCTCACAGACCGCCGATCGCGAGATCTTCGGGGAAGATCACGGCGAATCCGAAGCGGATTTCGCGCCGCTCCCCCGGCTGGTACGCATAGCGCCAGGCCAGCACTCCGGGTTTGCCGTCGACATCGCGTTCCGTGGGCGGCGTGCTGTCCCCGAGCAGCTCGACGGTGATCCGTTCGTCCTTCGGGGTCGGCAACTGGTCGTAGACGACGATCGGAATCGCCCGCTTGTGGCGGTTGCGCACGCCGATCACCCAGCGTCGTTCGACGCGACGGTAGCTCTCGAGGATTCCTTCCTTCGACTTGAAGTCGGTCGCGATGCGGCGGGTGACCTCCACCTTGTCGTCGCGTCCGAAGCCGAGGCGGATCTCCTGGCCGGCGACCACGAAGCCGAGCTGCGTTTCGCCGACATAAGCGCCGTCGCGCACCAGCCGGACCGGACCGGGCAGCAGCGGTTCGGCCTCCGTATAGGTGAAACGGGCGGTCAGATAGGGCGCCGGATCGAGCTTGGGCGTCGCTTCCACCAGAAGATCCGCCGGCAGCTTGTCGCGGGTCAGGGCGACCACCCGCCGGCTGCCGTCGGCGAGCAGATCGACCGGACGCGAGACGTTGAAGGTGGTGTGGAACTCCTCCACCCTGCGTTCCACCGCGCCGTCGTCCGCCGACAGGGCGAAGGTCGCTTCCGGGGGCGCCGGTGCCGGTGTCCGCTTGCGCGCGAGTGGCCGCATCTCGACGATGTCGACGAACCAGGGATCGAGACGGGGCGGGGTGACCGCGCTGCGCGGGCGGGTGGTGGTCAGACGCAGGTTCACGCCGCGCCAGTCCTCGCCGGTCTTCTGCCAGGTCTGCGCCCGCCGCTCCAGGGTGATCTCTCCCTTGCGGCTGCGCAGGCGTGCCTCGTAGAGCGGGGTCCAACCGGCCTGCTCGACGAAGTGGCGCAGTTCGATGGAGACGGTGGTCGTCTTCTCCGCTTCCAGATCGAGCACCAGCTCCTTCGTCGCCCGGGCGCCGCTGCGAAGCTGTTCGAGCTCGCGCTTCCTGGCTTCCAGCTCGCGCTCCAGCTCGCGCTTCTCCCGCTCGTTCTGCCGCATCACCTCGAGGATCTCGATGGCGCCGCTGCCGACCGCCTCCCAGCTCTTGCGCCAGACGCCGGGTTGCGGCTGGCCGGCTGCCAGTTCCTTGGTGGCGATATCGGCCGCCGCCTGTCCGATGCGCTCGACCAGCCGGAGCTGGATGCGGGCGGCGCGGATCCGGTCCTCGCGCAGCCGGATCTCGTCGGCCAGCCGTTCGATCTCCGCCTGGAGTTCGCGCTCGCGCGGCCCCACGTATTCGGCGGCCGGGCGCAGCCGTGTGCTGAAGCCCCGCAGATCGACCCGATCGCCCGGCTTGACGATGATGCGGATCGAAGCGGCGTCGAGATCCTCGGGCAGGCCCTCGATGATCACGTCGTGACGCCCCGTCGCAAGCTCCGTCTCCAGCGTGCGCAGAACCTCGGCTCCCCGGGGATAGAGAATCGCGCCATGGACCGGCGCGTACAGCCGCAGCTCCTCGGCGGACCGGGCCGGCGCCGTCCCGACGACCATCAGCACCACGGCGAGCCCCAACCAGGACCGAGCATGATCACGCATGAGTACCGCCCTCGTTCTTTCGGCCGAGACGTCCGGCGGAAAACTATAGAGCCGATGCCGCCCGGCTCCAAGCCCGGGGGCGGCGGCCGGGGCATGCCGCGCACAGGCAAGAACAGGTCCCGAAAGGGGCTATCCCGGGCTCGACCCTGGGGCAGTTTGACGGGGTCGGAGCCGGAGGAGGAAGCGGAAATGGAGAGCCAGGCGCGGGTGGTGGTGATCGGCGGCGGGGTGGTCGGTGTCAGCACCCTCTATCATCTGGCGAAGCGCGGCTGGCGGGATGTGGTGCTGCTGGAGCGCCGCGAACTCACCGCCGGATCCACCTGGCATGCGGCCGGCCTGCTGCCGCTGTTCAACATGAGCTATTCGGTCGGCCAGCTCCACAAGTACTCGGTCGAACTGTACAAGACACTGGAAGCGGAAACCGGTCAGGATGTCGGCTTCCATCCCACCGGCAACCTCCGTCTCGCGACCAATCGCGACCGCATGGACGAATACCGCAACTACCAGTGCACGGCCGAGACCATCGGCGTCGAATGCCACATCATCGGTGTCGAGGAGATCCGGCGGCTGTGGCCGCTGATCAATGCCGAGGGTCTGGTCGGTGCCCTGTGGCATCCCACCGACGGCCACATCGCGCCGGTCGATGTGACCATGGCGCTCGCCAAGGGGGCGCGGATGCGCGGTGCCTCGATCCATCAACATGTCACGGTCACCGGCATCGAACGCAGCGACAGTCTCGAGTGGATCGTCCACACCGACCGGGGCGACATCCGCTGCGAGCACCTGGTCTGCGCGACCGGCAATCATGCCCGTGAGACCGCCCGCATGGTGGGACTCGAGATCCCCGTCATTCCGGTCCAGCACCAGTACATCGTCACCGATGTCGACCCGGTGCTCGAGGAATACCGCGGGGCCGGCAACCCCGAACTTCCCATCCTGCGCGAATCCGACGCCTCCTACTATCTCCGCGAAGAACGGATGGGTTGGATCCTGGGCCCCTACGAGAAGGGTGCTCCCGCCTGCTTCGTCGACGGTGTGCCGGCCAATTTCGACAAGGATCTGTTCCCCGGCGATCTCGACCGGTTGCTGCCCCATGTCGAAGCCTGCATCAACCGCGTGCCCTCCTTCGAGAACGCCGGCATCAAGGACATCGTCAACGGTCCCATCGCCTACACCCCGGACGGCAACCCGATGGTCGGTCCGGCCTTCGGCCTGCCCAATTTCTGGCTCAGCGAAGGCCACAGCTTCGGCGTCACCGCCGCCGGCGGCGCCGGCTGGCAGCTCGCCAACTGGATCATCGACGGTGAGCCGACGGTGGACATGCTGGGCGTCGATCCCCGACGCTTCGGTGTGGTCACCAAGCGTTTCGCCAAGATCAAGAACGAGGAGGCCTACGAGCACGTCTTCTTCACCCACTATCCGATGGAATACGAGAACCGTCCGGCGGGACGTCCGGCCCGCACGCCGCCGGTCTACGACCGGCTGAAGGAGCGGGGCGCGGTGTTCGGGCAGCGCTTCGGCTGGGAGCGGCCCAACTGGTTCGCACCGCCGGGCGTCGAACCCCGGGACGTCTATTCCTTCCGCCGTTCCAACTGGTTCGCCCATGTCGGCGAGGAGGTGCGGAGCATGCGCGAGCGGGTCGGGCTCTTGGAGCTGAGCTCGTTCGCCAAATTCGAGGTGGAGGGGCCGGGGGCGCGGGCCTGGCTCGACCGCATGGTGGCCAACCGGGTGCCCGGGAAGGTCGGTCGCATCCATCTCTGCCACGCGCTCAACCCCTCCGGTTCGGTGCGCAGCGAGTTCACGATCCTGCGTCTGCCCGACGGGTTCCATGGCGAGCGCTTCTACCTGGTGGGACCGGGGGCCGCCCACGACATCGACTGGGATTACCTCACCAAATCCCTGCCGCGCGACGGTTCGGTGATCCTGACCGATGTCACCAACCGTTACGGGGTGTTCGTGCTGGCCGGTCCCGACAGCCGCGAGGTTCTGCAGAAGCTGGCCGATGCGGATCTCTCCAACGAGGCGTTCCCGTGGCTCACGGGGCGCGAGATCCCGGTCGGCTTCTGTCGCGAGGTGCGGGCGCTGCGGGTGAATTTCGTGGGCTCCCTGGGCTGGGAGCTGCATCACCCGGTGGAGTTCCAGATCCATCTGTTCGAGGCGCTGATGGAGGCCGGCAAGGAGCACGGGATCGGCCTCGTCGGTCTGCGCGCCATGGATTCCATGCGGCTCGAGAAGAGCTACCGGCTGTGGGGCACCGATCTCAATGCGGAGAACAGCATTCTCGAGGCCGGCATGGAACGCTTCGTCAAATTCGACAAGGGGCCCTTCGTCGGTCGCGAGGCGCTCCTGAAGCAGCGCGAGGAAGGCGTGCCCTACCGGTTCTGCACCATCGAGGTCGAAGCCGCGGATGCCGATCCCTTCGGCAACGAGCCGGTCTTCATGGACGGCCGCGTGGTGGGCCGCGGCACCGCCGGCGGCTACGGCCATCACCTCGGCAAGTCGCTGATGCTGGGGTATGTCGAGCGCGCGGCCGCGGAGATCGGCCGCGCTTGCGAGGTGCGCATCCTCGACCAGCTCCGGCCCGCCCGCATCATCGCCGACAGCCCCTACGATCCCGAAAACCGGGTGCTGCGGGGCTGAGCGGCTCTGCCGCGTCGCCGCGATCCGTCGGCGGTCGCTTGACAGGTCGGGTTCTCGCGCTATCACCCCGGACACTGTCGGCGCCGCCGACCGACCCCTTCCACATGATTGCGACGTAATGGCGACCATCGCAGTATTTCCCGGACAGGGCGCCCAGGCCCCCGGCATGGGCCGGGCGCTCGCCGAGGCCTTTCCCGCGGCGCGGGCGGTCTTCGCCGAGGTCGACGAGGCCCTGGGGGAAGCCCTGTCGCGCCTCGCCTTCGAGGGGCCGGCCGCGGAGCTGACCCTGACCCGCAATGCCCAGCCGGCGCTGATGGCCACCTCGCTGGCGGCCGTGCGCGCGGTCGAGTCGCTGCTGGGGCGCCGCCTCGCCGACATCGCCGGCTGGGTCGCCGGCCATTCTCTCGGCGAGTATTCGGCCCTCGCCGCTGCGGGTGCCCTGTCCTTGGCCGATGCTGCGCGCCTTCTCAGGCTGCGCGGCGAGGCCATGCAGCAGGCGGTACCGGTCGGCGAAGGGGCGATGGCGGCGATCCTGGGCCTCCAGCCGGAAGCGGTGGAAGCCGTGGCCGCGGCCGCGGCACAGGGCGAGGTGTGCGAACTGGCCAACGACAACGCCCAGGGCCAGGCGGTGGTCTCGGGCCACCGGCAGGCGGTCGAGCGGGCGGTGGCGCTGGCGCGGGAGCGTGGCGCCCGGCGGGCGATGATGCTGGAGGTCAGCGCGCCTTTTCATTGTGCCCTGATGGCGCCGGCCGCAGAGCGTCTGGCCGGGGCCCTGGCGGAAATCGAGCTCGCCGCCCCCGCGGTGCCGTTGATCGCCAATGTGACGGCGGCTCCGGAGGAGGATCCCGAACGCCTGGTGGAGCTCCTGACCCGGCAGGTCACGGCCCGGGTGCGCTGGCGGGAATCGATGGCGCGGATGGCCGAGCTCGGCATCGACCGGGTGGTCGAACTGGGCGCCGGCAAGGTGCTGACCGGCCTCGCCAGACGCGGCGTGCCGGGGGCGAGGTTGTTCAACGTACAGGGACCGGAGGATGTCGAGCGGCTGGCCGAGGCGCTGGCTGCCGATCGGGGAGAGAGCGATGTTCCGTCTTGACGGCAGGCGTGCCGTGGTCACCGGCGCCTCCGGGGGCATCGGCGCGGCGATTGCCCGCGGTCTGCACCGTTGTGGTGCCTCGATCGTGATCGCCGGGCGTCGGGAAGCTCCGCTCGCCGCCCTCGCCGAGGAGCTCGGGGGCGATACCGAAATCGTTCTGGGCGACGTCACCGAGCCCGAGACCGTGGATCGTCTGGTCGGGACCGCCGAGGCCGCCGGCGGGCTCGATATTCTGGTCAACAATGCCGGCATCACCCGTGACGGGCTGGCGCTCAGGATGAAGGACGAGGACTGGCAGGCGGTGCTGGAGACCAACCTCACCGCCGCCTTCAGGCTCGGCCGGGCGGCGCTCCGGGGCATGATGCGCCGACGGTTCGGGCGGATCGTCAACATCGGTTCGATCGTCGGTGCCACCGGCAATCCGGGGCAGGCCAACTATGCCGCGGCCAAGGCCGGGCTGGTCGGGCTGACGAAGGCGCTGGCGGCGGAGGTCGCCGCCCGCGGCATCACCGTCAACTGCGTGGCCCCGGGTTTCATTGCCACCGCGATGACCGAAAAGCTCGCCGAGGGACAGCGCCGGGCGCTGGCCGACCGTATTCCCGCCGGGCGCCTCGGGCAGCCCGAGGATGTGGCGGCGGCGGTCGTCTACCTCGCCAGTGACGAAGCCTCCTACGTCACCGGGCACACCCTGCACGTCAACGGCGGTATGGCCATGTTCTGAGAAGCCCGGGGCGGAGTGGCGCTGTGGCCGCGGAGAGCTAGGCAAGTCTCGTGCGATTGTGTAAAAGCCGCCGCATTCGAACCGGGGGGCTGGTCCCCGGCTGGAATTCGCGCGGCATGACTGGGGCGGAGTGAGAGGACGATGAGCGATATCGCCGAACGAGTGAAGAAAATCGTCGTCGAGCATCTCGGTGTCGACGAGGCGAAGGTTACGGAGGATGCGAGTTTCGTCGATGATCTGGGGGCCGACAGCCTCGACACCGTGGAGCTCGTCATGGCCTTCGAGGAGGAATTCGGGATCGAGATTCCCGATGATGCCGCCGAGAAGATCGTGACCGTCAAGGATGCGATCTCCTATATTCAGCAACATTCGGGATAGCCGGCCGGGCCGCTGCGGCCCGCTGATCGAGGAGCTTGGGTGATGCGACGGGTCGTGGTCACGGGACTCGGGCTGGTCACGCCCCTGGGTTCGGGTGTCGAGGTCAACTGGTCGAGGCTCGTCGAGGGGCGCTCCGGTATCCGCCGGATCGACCGCTTCGACGTCGCCGATCTGCCCTGCAGGATCGCCGGACTGGTGCCGTCCGCGGAGGAGCCCGGTGGGTTCGACGCTGGCGACTATGTCGAGCCGCGCGAGCTGCGTCGCAGCGATCTCTTCATCATCTACGGTATCGCCGCCGCCACCCAGGCACTGGCCGACTCCGGCTTCGAGCCGCGCAGCGAGGAAGAGCGGGAGCGGGCCGGCGTGCTGATCGGATCCGGGATCGGCGGCCTTTCCACCATCGCCGACACCGCCGTGCTGCTCGACAAATCGGGGCCGCGGCGGGTAAGCCCCTTCTTCATCCCGGCCGCGCTGATCAATCTGGTCACCGGTCAGGTGTCGATCCGCTTCGGTCTCAAGGGACCCAATCACAGCGTGGTCACCGCCTGCTCGACCGGTGCCCATGCCATCGGCGATGCCGCCCGGCTGATCGCTCTCGGGGATGCCGATGTGATGGTGGCGGGAGGTGCGGAGGCGGCGGTGTGCCGGCTGGGGCTGGCCGGGTTCGCGGCGGCCCGGGCGCTGTCCACCCGCTACAACGACACGCCGGAGAAGGCCTCGCGCCCCTGGGACGAGGATCGCGACGGGTTCGTGATGGCCGAAGGTGCCGGGGTGGTAGTGCTCGAGGAATACGAGCGGGCTCGCCGCCGCGGCGCCAGGATCTATGCCGAGGTGCGCGGCTACGGGCTGAGCGGCGATGCCCATCACATCACCGCCCCGGCACCCGATGGCAACGGTGCCTATCGCTGCATGCGCAGCGCCCTCGCCAATGCCCGCCTGACCCCGGCCGACATCGACTACATCAACGCCCACGGCACCTCGACGCCGCTCGGTGACGAGATCGAGATCGGCGCCATCAAGCGGGTGTTCGGAGAGCATGTGGACCGGGTCTCGATTTCCTCGACGAAATCGGCGATCGGCCATCTGCTCGGCGCCGCCGGCGCCGTCGAGGCCATCTACTGCATGCTCGCCATCCGCGAGGGGGTGGTCCCGCCCACTCTCAATCTCGATCGGCCCAGCGAGGGCTGCGGGGATGTCGATCTGGTGCCGCATCGTGCCAAGCAGCGCCGGGTGCGGGCCGCATTGAGCAACTCCTTCGGGTTCGGGGGTACCAACGCCAGCCTGATCTTCACCGATCCCGAGGCGTTCTGACGGCGGCGGCGTGACCCGCGGGCGCCTGCTCCTGCTCTTCGGCCTGCTCGCAACCCTGCTGGTGGCGAGCGCAGCGGCTTGGTGGGCGATCGCCCGCTATCTCGACCGGCCGGGCCCGCTCGCCGGCGAAACGATCGTCTATGTGCCGCGGGGTAGCGGGGTCGAGGAGATCACCGAACGGCTGGCGGCGGCCGGAGCCATCGAGCGCCCCTGGCTGTTCCGCATCGCCCTGCGCCTCAGCGGCCGTGACCGCCGGCTCCAGGCCGGCGAATACCGGCTGACGGCACGCATGACCCCCAACCAGATCCTCGACAAGATGCAGCGAGGAGAGGTGCTGCTGCGCCGGATCACGGTGCCCGAGGGGTTGAGCGTGGCCGAGGTCTACGCGCTGCTCGACGAGGTGCCGTTCCTCGCGGGCGACCTGCCGCAGCCGCCACCTCCCGAAGGCCGCCTGCTGCCCGAGACCTATCTGTTCCCGCGGGATGCGCCGCGGCGCATCGTCGTCCAGCGCATGCAGGCGGCGTTGGAGGAGGCGCTGGCCGACGCCTGGCGGCAGCGGGCGCCGGATCTGCCACTGAACAGCCCCGAAGAGGCCCTGATTCTGGCCTCGCTGGTGGAGAAGGAGACCGCGCGCGCCGAGGAATACCCGATCGTCGCCGGCGTGTTCGTCAACCGCCTGCGAAAGGGCATGCGCCTGCAGTCCGATCCCACCGTCATCTATGCCCTGACCGGCGGCAAGGGCTCGCTGGGACGGCGCCTGACCCGGGCCGATCTGGCCGTCGACAGCCCCTACAACACCTACAAGCACGCGGGGCTGCCGCCGACGCCGATCGCCAACCCGGGACGGCGGGCGCTGATGGCAGCGGTGCGACCGGCCAAGGTCGATTTCCTGTACTTCGTGGCCGATGGCACCGGCGGACACGCGTTTTCGCGAACCCTTGCCGAGCACAACCGCAGGGTCCGGAGTTGGCGCAAGATCCGCGATCGCTCGGGCGGCCGGGCGCCGATGCCGGTGCCGCGACCGGCCGTCGAGCCAGAAAAGGTGGAGCAGGATGCCGCACGGTAGATCCGGACCCGGGGACAGCGCAGGTCACACGCCGTGGATCGAGCCCGGCAAGCTGGTGGCCGGCCGACGGCGCGGACTGATGTTCGTCGTTTCCTCGCCCTCCGGTGCCGGCAAGACCTCGCTGTCGCGGGCATTGCTCGCCTGCGAGCCGGAACTCACCCTGTCGGTCTCGGTGACCACCCGGCCGCCGCGACCCGGTGAGGTCGACGGAGTCGACTATCATTTCGTCGATGCGGCACGGTTCGAAGCGCTGGTGGCCGCCGGCCGGCTGCTGGAGCATGCCGAGGTCTACGGCCACCGCTACGGCACGCCCAGGGGACCCGTCGAGGAGGCATTGGCGGGCGGCCGCGACGTGTTGTTCGATATCGATTGGCAGGGAGTCCAGCAGATCCGGGCGACGGCACGCGAGGATATGGTGGCGGTGTTCATCCTGCCGCCCTCGGTAGCCGAGCTGGAGCGGCGTCTGCGGGCGCGTGCCCAGGACACCGAGGAGACGGTGCGCTATCGCCTGGCACAGGTAGCCTCGGACATCACGCACTGGCCGGAATACGACTATGTGCTGGTCAATCGCGAGTTCGAGACCAGCGTGCGTGGGCTGCAGGCCATCCTCAACGGCGAGCGGCTGCGCCGCCAGCGCCAACCGGGGCTCACGGCATTCGTGGAGGGGCTGCGTCGGGATGCGCGCGGGCGCGTGTGAGCGCCAGCGCCAGCGCCTCGAACTCCTCGATGGTCAGCTCTTCCGCGCGGCGGCTGGGCTCGAGCCCGGCTGCCGCGCACAATGCCCGCGGATCCCGCGCGAGGGCGCGCAGGCTGGAACGCAGCATCTTCCGCCGTTGCCCGAAGGCCGCCCGCGTCACCTGCTCGAGGCGGGCGAGCAGCGCCGTCGGCGGACGGTCGGTGCGAGGGGTGAGCCGCACCAGGCTGGCATGGACCCGGGGGGGCGGCGTGAAGGCGCCCGGCGGCAGATCAAAGAGCCGCTCCACCCGGCACAGGCGCTGCGTCAGTACCGACAGGCGTCCGTAATGCGTGCTGCCGCTCGTTGCCACCAGCCGCTGTGCGACCTCCTTCTGGAACATCAGCACCATGTGGCGGACCGGATCCAGCGCCCGCAGCCAGCCCAGCAGGAGCCGGGTGGCGATGTTGAAGGGCAGATTGCCGACGATGATCAGCCGCCCGCCGGCGGCGATCTCCTCGGGTCGTACCTTCCGCGCATCGGCGGCGACCAGCCGCAACCGGCCCTTGGCCGCCTCGACCAGTTCGGCGAGCGCGGCGAGGCAGCGCGGATCGCGCTCCACCGCCACCAGATCCTCCACGTTTCGCCGCAGGAGTGCCTCCGTCAGCCCTCCCGGACCGGGGCCGATTTCCAGTACCCGGCTGTTTTCGAGCGGTTCCGCGGCGGCGGCGATGCGGTCGAGGATCGCCGGATCGAAAAGGAAATGCTGCCCCAGCCGCTTGTCGGCGGTGAGACCGTGGCGTCGCGCCAGGTCCCGAGGCCGGGGCGCCGCGCGCTCGGTCATCCGCGGGATGTCGTCACCGCAGCCGGATTTCGATGTACGCCGACTTGCGCAGGTCGCGCAGATAGCGGTTGGCGAGCCGTTGTACCTGCTCCCGTTCCAGTTCGAGACGAACCCGCTGGCGCTCCCCCTCGGCACCGCCACGGTTGCAAAGCACCAGGAGATGGATGCCGAGCGGCCCGCGCAGCGGCGGGGTGACCGCCCCTACCGGAAGCTTTGCCACCTCGGATGCGAATTGGGGCGGCAGTTCGGCGAGGGTCATCCAGCCGAGCGGACCGGAGGCGGGTGCCCCGATTTCCCTCGCGATCGTCGTCACATCGCCACAGGTGCGCAGGCGCGGGCGCACCGCCTCGGCTTCGCGCACCGCCCGACGCGTTTCCTCCTCGGTGGCGTCGCCCCGCAGAGGCAGGACGAGCTGGGCGAGCTCGACGAGGTCGTCGGCGGTACCGGCAGTGCTTCCGGTGCGGCGGTCGCGAACCAGGAAGATCTCGATGCCATTGGCGGTACGCACCGGTTCCGACGGAACGCCGACCTCCAGTCTCTCGATGATCGGCCGCAGGTTGTCGTTGAGACTGGACACCGTGACCCAGCCCAGATCCCCGCGTGCCCCGGCACTGGCGGCAACCGAGACCTGGCGGGCCAGAGCGCCGAAATCGGCACCGCTCCGGACCGCTTCGATGATCCGCCGGGCATCCTCCAGGACCTGCGGCTCCTGCTCCGGACGATAGATGGGGAGAAGGATCTCCGACAGCAGCACTTCCTCGGTACCCCGCTCCTCGCGGGTGGCCAGGGCGAGCGTGATCTGTTCCTCGGAAACCACCACCTTGGGTCGGATCTGGCGGGCGATCACCCGTGCCCAGGCCAGCTCGGCGCGGATCTGCCGCTCCAGCGTGTCCGGACCGATGCCGCGCTGCTTGAGGAGAGCGAGCAGCGCATCGAGGGTCATGCCGTTGCGCGAAGCGACACCGGCGAGCGCCTGCTGCAGCTCCCGGTCGGAGATGGTGATCCCCAGCCGTCGCGCTTCCTGCAGCTTGAGGGTCTCGTCGATATAGGTGCGCAGCACCTGCGGCCCGAGCCGGGCGCGCGCTTCCTCGCTGTTCTCGGCGCCACTCGCCAGCAGCACGAGATCGAGCCGCTCCAGCAGGTCCTGGAGGGTGATGACATCCTGGTTGACGATCGCCGCGATGCGCAGCGGCGTCTGCGCCGTCGCCTCCCTGCCCACGGGCTGGAAACCGAACAGCAGAGCCGCTGCGAGGAGCAGCGTACGGCACAGGTGGTGGAACATTCCGGGCCCTTTTCTCCGTTACCGCCAGTAGAGCCTACTGCACTTCCTCGAGCGAGGTGGAGGTTCCGATGTCGCCGAGACCGGCGAGTCCGATGCGCAGTGTGAAAGTGGTCTCGTCGCTGAGCTCGCCCTTGGAGGTAAATTGTCGTTCGATACCCGCCGTCAAGACGAAGCAGGGGTTGCGGTAGATGAGGGCGCCGCTGCTGGCGATGGTCTCGTTCTCGGTGAGATCGCGGCGGGTCTGGGCGCCGACACTGAGTTCGTCGGTGAGACCGAGGCGGATCGCCGCCACCAGTTCCTTGCGCTTGCGTTCGACATTGGGCAGCGGCTCGTCGGAGAGTTCGAGATAGGAGATCCGGAAACGCAGCCGCGGGGGTCCGAAGGAGACGATCGCATCGT